>JAHJRJ010000307.1 GCA_018830765.1 Bacteroidota bacterium
GCTCTAAAATAAATCTAAAACTTGTGGTGAGCGACCCCGTCCCGAATGCATTCGGGACGGGGGAGTCGAACCATCTAAAATCAGAAATCTAAAATCTTTTCAGTGGTTATGTCCCAGTTTTGGCGCAACGAATTTATTGTAAAATAATAGTCCAATAATTGTTGCAACCCCAATCAAGCTGAACAGTATCCACAGTGTTTGTGGGTCTTTTAAATTATCCACAAAATGCACATACATATTGGCTCCCAATATACCGCCGATCGATGACCCGATTACACCGTACAGGAATGAATATCCTAAGTAAGTTGCCTTTTTATCGGCTGGCGCAATCAAACCAACATAACTTATAAATTTAGGATGTGCAGTCATCTCACCGATTGAAAAAATCATGATGCCTGCCATGAAAACCCAAATATTCGCAGATATTGCAAGTATCGCCATGCCGACCGTTCCCATTGAGATGCCGATTATCATAGTTGGCAGCGCTCTAGTATTTTTGACAATGTTCGAAACCACCATCTGCAAGAAAATAATTGTACCTGCGTTGATTACGGTAACATGCTCGATATCGAATCGCCAGTTCAAATTTATCCCGAATATACCTAAAGTAGAATTCACAAAAGCGTTAAGCGCAGTGGCGTCCACGTAATCCTTTACGTACCACAAAACGGAATCGAACATCTGAAAATATAGAATCCAGAAACCCGAGTAGATAACTATCAAACCAATGAATTTTATATCGCTCAAAACCATAATCATTTCTTTAAGCACGATTGGTAGCGTTTTTGTGCTATGGGGTTTGGGTGGTTCTTTATACAGAAAGATCGTAGGAATTAACATCGATGCTGTTCCTATAGCCGAAGCAACCATTACATATTCCCAACCAAAGGAATTTTTGATGTACGGAACAAGAATAAGGGGGAAGAGAAATGCGCCGAGGTTAATCGACCAGTAGAAAATTCCGAAACCGAGCGTGCTATTTTTTTCGTTTGTAGTGCGTGCGATAGTTCCGGAGATCATCGGCTTAAAGGCGCCTGCTCCAATCCCCATTATAACTAAGCTTGCAAACACAAATGCGTATTCGGTCGTCTGGCTGACTAAAAAGTAACCTAACCCGAGGAATGAAAATGCAAACATCAGTGTTCTGCGATACCCGAATCTATCGCCTATAGCTCCGGCAAGAATCGGTAAAATATAGAGCAGTGGTTGAATTGTGCTTTTAATGACGCCTACACTTTCCTTACTGAAGAGTAATTGATCAGTCATATAAACAGAAAGTATGCTCATCATACCGTAGTATGAGCCGCGCTCAAAAAACTCCATCACAATGACTACCCAATAAACTTTTGGGAAAGTCTTGAGGGTTTGTAAGAATGTTTGTTTTTGTGACATAAAACCTTTTTGAAATTGTTGGAAATTTTGTTGATTATAGGTATAAAATATAGCAAAAGTTGAGAGATTTAAAAACTTTTAATAGCGATTTGGTTTTTTAAAGATCAAATGATATATTTTTATTGAAATTTGATGCTTATTGGGATTTATTTTTTGAAGTCAATTTTTTTAATAGCAATCAATACGTTTAGAGGTAAATATGAAAATAATTAAACTTCTTTTTTTGCTATTTGTTCTTTTAAATTTTTCTTATTCCTCTCAGGATTCTTTATATGTAACCTTAAGCGCGGATACTGTTAAAATTTGGAATGTAGGCGTTTATGTTAATTGCGCATGCTCGTTTATGATGGATGTGAATGTATCAAGCGATACTATATTTATTACGGAAATTGATACATCCAAGGACTGGGCAACCTGTATGTGTTATTTCGATTTATGCATAAATATTACGGGATTAGAGCCAGGAAATTACACTGCGGTCGTTTATCGAACTTTAGCTTTTGATCCAAATATTTATTATGTCGGTTCAATATCATTTACTGTCAATAACAAAATTAATCCATACTCATTCACAGCTTATCAGAGTCCTTGTAATCAGATTAGTTCAACTTTGGAATATCATAAAGTATCTACAAAATTTGAATTATTTACAAACCATCCAAATCCTTTTAATCCAACTACAACAATCGAGTTCTCGATTCCAGTGTTTGATTTTGTAACATTGAAAATTTATAATTTATCAGGTCAAGAAATTGAAACATTAATCAATGAAAATATTCGAGCAGGTAAATATAAGATAGTTTGGAATGCAAGGGAAAATCCATCAGGAATTTATTTCTGTCGCTTAAATACTTCAACGTATTCAGCAGTAAGAAAGCTAATTTTAATTAAGTAACTGATGTTACGCAAGGGTTATAGTTCGTATTGGGGTTGTCGAAAAAACATGTTTCAGCTTCGTTCCTCCCGTCCCGATCCCGAATGCTTTCGGGACGGGATCGGGATCCATCCGTCATTTGACGGACTCAACATGACGATATTATATGGATTTTCGTCACCCTGAGCGATCCCGACGAATGTCGGGAGAGTCGAAGGGTGTTCTTTTTTATTTTTGAATAGCCCCCAACACGTTAGAATAATTGAATATGCGTAACATCAATTAAATAATTAATTATTTTCAAATTTTATTTTTACAATAACATACAAAAAGGAGAAAAAATGAATGTTTTAATTTTTGGTGGTTCGGGTAAAATCGGATCAGCAGTAGCATTCGATTTAGCCAAAGACAATGAGATTAAGAATATAGGTATTGTAGGAAGAAACAGCAGGAGCCTCGAAAACACAAAAAAATGGATCGGAAGTGATAAGATTATATGTCACGTTCATGATATTTTGAATAAGAAAGAGACAATAAAGTTGATGAAACAGTATGATGTAGGTGTAATCTCATTGCCTGATCGGAGAACAAGCTATAAAATTGTAGGGTATGCTATTGAGTCGGGTTTAAATATTGTCGATATGCTTGAAGAATTTCATCGGACACCTGATCAGTATGAGACCGAAGGGTTAGAATTACCCGAAGGTGTAAATTTTGATGAATATGGTGAGTGGCTTCATAAAAGGGCGTTAGATAGCGGAATAACATTTGTGGATGGTATGGGTTTTGCCCCTGGCTTGAGCAATGTTACAATTGGAGAAGGAATTAGAAAATTAGATGAAGCTTATTCGGCAATTGCAAGAGTTGGTGGGATACCTTCAAAAGAGGCGTCAGCAAGACATCCGCTAAAGTATATGATTACCTGGACATTTGACCATGTGTTAAGGGAATATATGATTAAAACAAAAGTAATAAAGAATGGTAAAATTGTGGATATTGATGCCGCAACTGAAATCGAAAAATTCAGATTTACAAAATTTGGTAAGGATGAAAAACTTGAATGTGCCATTACTCCGGGTATGCCGAGTTTTATTTTTACAAGAACTTTTTTGAAAGAATTTGCGGAAAAAACAATACGCTGGCCCGGACATTGGGGGGCAATTCAAATATTGAAAGAGTGCGGTTTACTTGATTTAGAGGAAGTTGATTTTAAAGGTGTAAAGATATCGCCGCGCGAATTTTTCCTGTCAATCATTACTCCTAAACTTCTGCCATATAGTGGTGAAACTGATGTTTGTGTAATGTATAATACACTTATCGGTAAAAGGAATGGAAAAAATGTGAAGATAGAATATTTTATGTGGGATGAGGCTGATACAAAAAATAATATTTCTTCAATGATGAGAGTTACTGGCTTTCCAGTTGCAATTACTGCAAAATTATTATTGACTGGTGAAATAATCGAAAAAGGAATTGTCGCACCTGAAGATTGTATAAAAGGTGAACTTTATAAAAAATTTATGGACGAGTTACAAAAAAGAAATATTAACATTACCGAAGTAGAGAGTAAGGAGGTATAGACATATTAAGTTTTGATTTTGCTCTTGATGAAATAAAAGAGCAGTATGAATTTTTTAGATGGAGATTTAAAAAATGGCTAAAAATAAAAGACCAACAATAAAAGATATTGAAAATAAATTAAAGAAAATGGGATTTAAGAAGTTAGAAATAAAATCTGGAATGAGAAAAAGAAAAAAAGCCTAACTGAACTTCATCGAATAATTCCAAACTTCCTCAAGTGTCTTCCGAAACAGTGTACCGAATTTCGCGGTATACCCTCTAAGTTATTTCAAATTGAATAAAACCTTCAATTTTTCATCTATCTCTTTTTGAATCCGCTGAGGTAGTTCGCCTAATTCACGCTTAAACAGTGAAGTCGTTACTGTCATTAAACGGTGTAATCGTAATGTGGAGGAGACCCCTCAATCCCGTTAAATAAAAATCGGACTGTTTGGCATCTAATATCAGATCAGTGTCCTGTCTATCATCAGGAATTTGGCTACTGATGAACGAAATAACGACGTGCTGATAATTACTTTACCTTTTGTCATCGAATGGCTTTCCATCGGGTACAGTGTAAATATCTTCTTGTGGTTCTTTTAAAAATCCAAAAGCAGAATTTTGGCTTGCATATTGTAACCATTCTTTCTCGTCGATGTCTGTTTCTTCGGGGAGTAGAATTGTTGCCGTTGTTTCGATCGCTCGATTGGCTAGTTCCATTTTATTTCCTCATAAATCATTAGTTCAAAATTAAAAGTAGATGATATGCTAGAATTTATCTACAGTAAATATATATCAATTTTCACTCACAGTCAAAATCTGGTTCGCATATCTTCCTTTGCTTTTCAAACCCCCGTTTCATATATTTTCTAAGGTTATTAACAATCTTGAGGAATTATGGAAAATAAACTATACGATATAGCAATAATCGGCGGAGGTCCAGGTGGTTATGTCGCCGCAATACGCGCTTCTCAATTGGGGTTTAAGACAGCAGTTGTCGAAAAAGATAAATTGGGTGGAGTCTGTTTGAATTGGGGATGTATTCCAACAAAGGCCCTACTAAAGAACGCTGAAATCTACAACCACTTTAAACACGCC
>JAHJRJ010000308.1 GCA_018830765.1 Bacteroidota bacterium
AACGAAGATGTACAACGACGGAACGCACGGTGGTTTAGAACTGAAAGATAACGTTTGGGCTTACGAACTTGAGCTACCTGAAGGAACAGAGATTCAGTACAAGTACACTAACAGCGGAAAGCCCGGTGAATGGGGGAAATCCGAGGAGTTCCCAGCTCTAAACCGGACGCTTCACGTAAAATCTAATGAAAAAGGAATCTGTATTCAAAAAGATTTATTCGGAAAACTTTAAAAGGAGAAGTATGAAAACATTGACTGAATATATTTGGATGAACACAAAAAAACATCGCGAATATATTAACATTACACACGACGTCGAGGAAATCGTTACACGCAGCAGTGTGAAAGAAGGAATGGTATTAGTGTCGGCAATGCACATCACTGCAGGAGTTTATGTAAATGACGCTGAGTCGGGAATAATTCAGGATATAGACGAATTACTCGAAAAGTTAGCGCCGTTCAACATAAACTACAAACATCACCGTACTGGTGAGACTAACGGCGATGCACACTTAAAAAGCTTGTTGATTCACCACGAAGTTATAGTTCCGATAACTGACGGACGTCTTGACGTGGGTCCGTGGCAGCAAATATATTACGCAGAGTTTGACGGTCAGCGACGTAAACGGATAGTTGTAAAAGTTTTGGGCGAATAAGGTTGCAAAATATTAGTGAATAAAGTATATTGAAATCAATAATCAAGAAAGAAATAAAATGAAATTACGCTTTATCTTTTCAATATCAATAGTGATGATTTGCACGGCTTATTCTACGGATGTAATTCCCGCAAAGAATGATGTGCAATTAGATATTGATTATGCCCGTTTTTTCGGTAATGATGACTCCATATTTTTAGAGGTATATTACAGCTTTCGCACGAATTCCATTTCTCATAAATCTGAACTTGATAAATTCGTCGGTGCATTAAACATAACTATGGACTTGATTAAAGCGGGCGTATCCTTAGAAAAGAAAGAATGGACAGTTCCGAGCGTAATAACAGACACAAATGAAATCAGCAGCGGAAAAACTTTAGTTGGAGTGAAAACGTTTTTTCTAAATCCCGGTGACTACTCGCTGGTAGTGAGCGCATCTGATTTTTATAACGCTACCAACAAAGATAGTATGATCTATCCTCTTAGAATTTCACTCTTTCCGACAGACAGAGATGCATTGAGCGACCCTGAACTATGCTCATCCATTAAACAAATCGAGAAAGATGAAAACAATATATTTTATAAGAACACACTCGAAGTAGTTCCGAGTCCAAGCTTATTATATGGTGTTGGACTTCCTATTTTGTATTATTACATCGAGGCGTATAACTTACTGACAGGTGATCGTTCGACTAATTATATCTTGCAAACTGCCGTAGTCGATGCGGCAAACAGAGAAATTATTAATCATGAAAAGGCGAGACGGAGAGTAAATAACTCCAGCGTTGAAATCGGAACCGTCAACACCTCAGCATTAAAAGGTGGAACATACACGCTTAAAATTGCATTGATTGATACGGTAAAAAAAACTGCTGTACTTTCAAGTAAGAAATTTTTTGTTTACAAGCCCGGCCAAGTGGATTCGTTGGTTACACTAACTACCGGCGGAATGGTTAGCAGCGAATATGCATTGATGAATGAAGAAGAACTTGATTATGAATTTGATATTATACGATATATAGTCGGTGACGACGAGAAAAACCAATACAAAAAATTGACAGACCTCGATGCGAAACGAAAATTTATGTACGAATTTTGGAAACGCCGTGATTATGACCCCATGACAAGCGTAAACGAATTTAAAGTCGAATATATGCGAAGGGTTGATTACGCTAATAGTAACTTAAAGGGTTCTTTTATGAAGGGTTGGAAATCGGATAGAGGGCGCGTTTACATTATATACGGTTCACCGGACGACATCGAACGATATCCGAGTTCATACGATGCACTCCCTTACGAAATTTGGAACTATCACTCGTTACAAGGCGGCGTAATATTTATCTTCGTAGATCAAGCGAGTCAAGGTGATTACCGGTTAGTGCATTCTAATCATCGCAGCGAACTTCAAGATGAAGCTTGGTACAATAAAGTTCAAAAAACGAGGTGATGCAACTATTTATCGAATATCTTTTATTTCAATTATTACGGTTAATCATATTAGCGCTGCCGCTTAAGTGGGTTCAACGGTTAGGAGTTAAGCTTGCCGATTTTGCTTTCATAGCACTTACAAAACGTCGCAGTATTGCTGTCGAAAATTTGCAACACGCATTTCCCGAAAAAACACAAGAAGAATTGGAACAGATTGCGAGAAATGCTTTCCGGAATCTTGGAATTTCCATTTGTGAATTTTTGTGGTTCCCCAACCTAACCCCTAATATTTTAAAAAAAATCGTAGAGCATAAAAATATTAATTTAATGATAGATGGACATAAATCGGGAAAAGGAATGATTATGCTATCGGGACATTTCGGTAATTGGGAATTAATTGCATTAGCGTCAGCTTATGTTTCCCAAATCCCTTTTACGATTATTGTGAAGACTCAAAAAAATACACTTGTAGATAAAGTGATAAATCATCACCGGACAATCTTTGGCAACAAAGTAATTGCTATGGAGTTTGCGGTTCGTGAGATATTGTCAACTTTGAAAAACGGCGGTATTGTAGCTATGGTAGCCGA
>JAHJRJ010000063.1 GCA_018830765.1 Bacteroidota bacterium
GTGAGCGAAGATTTGTGGGCTATGATATTAGCGAAGAATATATCAAGCTTGCTAACAATCGTATCAATGCGTATAAGAACCAGACAGTAATGTCATTCGATTCTCAAGTCGAAAAACATGCAAAAGTTACTGAGGCTAACAGCAACAAAAATGTAAAATGTCTACGACTCAAATAGTCGATAGACTCGTTGAGAAAAATTGCACACATTAGGAGGAAAAGGAATTGCAGCATTAGCTTTTGTAACGGTTGTTCCATGGTTTGTGGTCATTCACGGTTTAGTTGGAGTTATACTTGCTTGGCCAAAATATTCTTGATTTAACCCGAAAAATGCATTTGAGAAGTCATTTAAAAGTTCGATCCCTGTAATCTATTGATATAGTGGAAGAAACAATTTTCTATTGCATTTTTCGGGTTTTAAGATTTTACCCGCCCGAACGCCTCAGGCGGGCGGGGATTTCAGATTTTTTTCTACTGCTTGCCCTATTATCTCTGTTTCAAAAAAACAGGGATTTCTTCGGAAGATGCCGTTCCGGTTCAAAGGGTCACTTTATGAGTAACTTTGCGAGACGAGACTTCGCCGAAAGGTGAGCCCCGATTTTATCGGGGCGAGCGCGAAACCGACCCAGCACGAACAAATGATAAATCTGGGTTTATTTTTTAATACTTTTTTCAAACAGAGTATTTCGTGTGTTTGTATATTTCTTCAATTTATCTTATATTTTTACAAATTTTTGAAGGGTTGTTGATGAACCAAGGTAAAATAATCCAAGTGATAGGTCCAGTTGTAGATATAGACTTTTCCGGCGGAGAACTCCCGGCTATTCTTAATGCGATAAAAATAAAACGTGTTAACATAGAAGGCGTCGCAGAAGAATTAATATGCGAGGTTCAGCAGCATTTAGGCGAAGAACGCGTGCGCACGGTAGCAATGGATTCGACCGACGGATTAGTCCGCGGTATGATAGCGATTGACACGGGCGAACCGATTTTAGTGCCCGTTGGTGCGAGCGTTTTGGGACGTCTCATAAACGTAATAGGCAAAGCTATTGATGGCTTGCCTCCTATCAAAAGCGACAAATATTATCCTATACACCGTTCTCCACCCGAGTTTAAAAACTTAAGCACACAAAAGGAAATGTTTGAAACAGGGATAAAGGTTATTGACTTGCTCGAACCATATTCGAAAGGTGGTAAAACCGGTCTATTCGGCGGTGCAGGCGTCGGCAAAACGGTTATAATAATGGAATTGATCCACAACATCGCATTGCATCACGGCGGATACTCAGTATTCGGCGGTGTCGGCGAACGAACACGCGAAGGCAACGACTTATGGCTCGAGATGAAGGAAAGCGGAGTATTAGATAAAACAGCTCTGGTCTTTGGACAAATGAACGAACCCCCCGGTGCCCGTCAACGCGTCGGACTAACAGCTCTCACGATGGCTGAATATTTCAGAGATGAAGAAGGCAAAGACGTCCTTCTATTTATCGACAATATTTTCAGATTCGTACAGGCGGGCTCAGAAGTATCGGCATTACTCGGAAGAATGCCCTCAGCAGTAGGTTATCAACCGACTCTTTCAACCGAGATGGGCGAACTGCAAGAAAGAATTACATCTACAAATAAAGGTTCTATTACTTCCGTGCAGGCGATTTACGTACCGGCAGACGACTTAACCGACCCGGCACCCGCAACAACCTTCAGCCATTTAGATGCAACCACTGTATTGAACCGGCAGATATCCGAGTTAGGAATTTATCCCGCTGTCGATCCACTCGATTCAACATCTCGAATCCTTGAGCCATCGGTAGTCGGCGAGGAACACTACGCAGTCGCAAAACGTGTGAAAGAAATACTACAGACGTATAAAGATTTGCAAGATATAATAAATATTTTAGGAATGGATGAATTATCCGATGATGATAAGATTATAGTTTCACGAGCACGTAAAATACAGAAATTCCTATCACAGCCATTTTTTGTAGCCGAACAGTTCACCGGTGTTCCCGGAACGTACGTTAAGCTCGAAGACACATTAAAAGGATTCAAAGGAATCGCAAACGGCGATTACGACGATATCCCGGAAGGAGCTTTCTATATGGTCGGCACAATTGAAGAGGTACTTGAAAAAGCAAAAGTGTTAGCATCGGCTTAACATATGTTCGACAAACCATATAAATTAGAGATAGTAACGCCTCGAAAAGTAATTTTTAGCGGTGAGGTGGTCAGTTTTAGTGCGCCCGGTGTTAACGGCGGTTTCCAGGTGCTTTTCGACCATGCACCCTTGCTTTGCACAATCGGTATCGGTGAAGTAAAAATAACGACTAAAGACAACAACGAAAACCGGTACGCCACGAGCGGAGGATTCGTTGAGGTAAAAGATAATACGGCTATTATGCTCGCCGAAACAATCGAGACGCGAGAAGAGATTGATATTCAACGGGCTGAGAACGCAAAGACGAGAGCGCTTAAACGGATTAAAGAAAGAAAACCGGGAACCGATTTAGCAAGAGCCGAAACCGCTTTGCAGAGAGCCCTTAACAGAATTCGTGTAGCGACGAAGAACTAATCCATTACTTCATTTTTTTTACATTTTGATATAGACCAGGATGCGACCTACAAGAGCGGAAATATCTCTCAAAACAATACAAAGCAATCTTCAAGCAATCCGAAATAAAGTCGGTACCGGCGTTAAAATAATGGGCATCGTTAAAGCGAACGCCTACGGACATGGGCTGGTAGAAACTTCGAAGGCGCTTGTTAAATTCGGCGTCGATTATTTGGGAGTAGGTTTTTTGGAAGAAGGTATCGTTCTACGACAAAGCGGAGTACAGTGTCCGATTCTAGTTTTAGGTGGAGTATTAGGCGATCAAGTACAGCACTTTCTCGCCAACGACCTCGAAATCACCGTCTCGTCTATCGAGATAGCCGAAAGAATTGACCGTGAAGTAAGAGAAGGCGCCTCTCAAAAAGCGATGGTGCATTTAAAAATTGATACCGGTATGGAAAGAATCGGCGTTCACTCGAATAATGCACTAGCTTTCGCTGAAAAAGTTGCACGCCTTAAACAGATCGAAATCGTAGGCATCTATAGTCATTTTGCAACCGCAGACGAGAAAGATAAAAGTTTTACGCACAATCAGCTCGACCGTTTTAACACGGCGCTTCAAAAAATTCAATTGGCAGGAATCGAAATACCTTTTAAGCATATAGCCAACAGCGGCGCTGTACTCGACCTGCCCGAATCATATTTTAATATGGTGAGGCCCGGAATATTACTGTACGGCATCTATCCTTCTAACGAAACTTCCGAATCCGTAAAAATCTTTCCGGCGCTTTCTTTAAAATCCAGAGTTGTCTTTCTAAAGACAGTCGATACAAATACGAGCATCAGTTACGGAAGAAAATATTTCACACATTCAAAAACTAAAATCGCAACCGTTCCTATAGGATACGGCGATGGTTACAGCCGTAAACTACTGAATCAATCGAATGTTATTATAAGAGGAAAGTTTTTCCCCATTGTCGGCGCAATATGTATGGATCAGATAATGGTAGAAGTAGGCAGTGAATCTGACATCCACGTAGGTGACGAGGTAACTTTGATCGGAAGAGAAAACGGTTCAGAAATCACAGTAACCGAAATAGCCGATAAAGTTGAAACCAATGTCTATGAAGTTTTATGCGGAATTGCCGCAAGAGTACCAAGGATTTATTTATAGTAAAGAAGGAGAGAATATTATGCCTAA
>JAHJRJ010000309.1 GCA_018830765.1 Bacteroidota bacterium
CAAATGAGCCGATGATTCAATGGAGCAATCTATTCACGCTTCACATCAAAAATTCTATCATCATTCTGTAGCTGAAAAACTTTATCCATCCCACGAATAACTTTTCCGAAGATTGTGTATCTGCCGTCGAGATGAGGTTGTGGAGAGTGGGTAATAAAAAATTGAGAACCTTCAGTATCTTTTCCAGAGCTTGCCATTCCGACATATCCTTCGTTGAAAGATAAATCTGAAAATTCAGAACGTAAAAAGTAACCAGGCCCACCCCAGCCATCGCCTCGGGGGTCGCCTCCTTGTATCACGAAATTAGGAACAATTCTATGAAATGTTGTGCCTCTATAAAATCCTTTTTCCGCCAACTTTAAGAAGCTTAGAATAGTGAAGGGCGCTATTTCGGGAAATAATTCGATAGTAATATCACCACGGATAGTTTCGACTCGCACGGTCGGTTTTTCACCGAGCGATCTTAGATAAGCAAAATCAAAATCGACGTAAGTCGGCTGCATATGTCTTTGAACATCCCGAGAAAAATCTTTTCCTGTTATGTTCTGTAAAGCTTCAGCAGCAGTTATTGCAACCGACCTGTCAGGTTGTTGCAGCAATCGTTTCAGAATGCTTATTGCTTTTTCATCTTTTAATTTTGAGAGCGTAAGGATAATTTCTTGCATTGCTTCGGTGTCGTCGGGACTTCTCATCCAATTCAATGTCTCGAGCAATGGATCTATCGCGGCAGGGCGGAGGAAAAGTGAATCTCGCATAATCGTAGCCGCTGTTGAAACGGCAGCTACATCTCGTTGTCTTAAAAAATTAACAAGTACATTGTAAGTATCTTCAATCAGTTTCGAGTTCTTTATATTTTGCTGACAAAGCGTGTTTAATGCATCCAATACTGAAGTTAAAATGAGAGGGTTATTATTATCTGCAAATCGAAATATATATTCTGCAACATCTATCGAACCGGTTTCGGCGAGGGCTTGAATAATTTTTGCTTGCAGCAAGGGAGGGGTGTCCAGGTTTTTTATTAACAAATCAATTGCGTTGACTTTAACCAGTTTTGCATACGTAATTGATGCTTGCGCTTGGTATTGCCACTTATAAGCTCGTTCGGGATTTTGGACAATTCTTTTCAACCATTCGAAAGTTTCTTTCGTGGCATTGCTTCCATTATTTTCGGTTAATCCGGTTCTACCAAACTCTGTAAGCGCCGTTAAGGCGATGTGCATGTTCCCGTCGTAAAAAGCCCGTTTGAATATTCTTATTGCCTCTTCATTATTTCTGAGCTCGAAATTTGCCAAAGCTCTAATCGCATTTACCCGCACGCGCCAATCGCCGTCATAATAAGCCATCCTCATTACCGGGTCAAGCGAGGAACTTTCATCTTTCAACTTTCCAAGCAGTGTCGCTAAATGCATTCGGACGAGCGGGTTTGGGTCTTTATATAATTGCGATATATTATGAATTTCATATAAAATTTCTTTTCTGCTTTCGGGAATTGAACTTATACGCATCAATGCGTACATCGCTCGCCAATTAACCGGCGATTGTGGCTTCGTAAAAGTTGTTAAGTATCGCACAGCTTCGACGTTGTAAATTTCCCGGATTGCAAAACGGGCTATCGACATAATCAACTCGTTTGTGTGAACACGCGGAAAAAGGTTTCCGTATCTGATCATCAATTGATTCAGCGCCTCTTCGCTGCCGAATTTTCCGAGCTCTTCAATTAACCACTGGTCAACAACTGTATAACCTAATCGCTTCCAAATCAATTCAGTTTCTAAATTTTTCTTTCCTTTCGGACTCAGCATCGTACCGGTTTGTCCGATTGCAAAGACCGCTGCGTTTTGTACGGATGTATCTTTATCGGCAAGATTTCTAATGAGAAGATGTAGAACGGATGTGTCTTGTATGCTGCCAAATGCGTAAGTTGCCCGTGCACGAACAACCATATCAGCATCGGATAGAAAGTTGACGAGTTTGCCGTCGTGTATTGTGCGGAGGTCTTTTAGGCGATTAATAAGCTCAAGTTTGTCGCGGCGTTTAAGCTTTTCTTCACTCAACTGCGAAAAAGCCATCTGTTGGAA
>JAHJRJ010000064.1 GCA_018830765.1 Bacteroidota bacterium
CAGGATGACAGTAAAAATGTGGGGGTAACCCCGTAGCGTAGTTAATGAAAAATAATCTCAGATTCGATATCTTTGTGTGTTAGCTCAGGGGAGAAAAATCAAATTTCAGCCCATCTCAAAACTTGACTTTCGTTATACCTTTTTCTAATATACACCCGGAAACTATAAACATTTTGGCAAGTGAAATGTTATGTCATATAAATTAAAAATTCAGGGATACTCCTTTGTCGGATTATTATTTTCTATCATTTTATTCTTAATATTCAGTCCAAATATCTTTAGTCAAGAGCGGGAGAAGAAGGATAGAGAAAGTATGGTGCGGTATCAAATCGAAGATAGGGGCGTGAAAGACACGCGAGTCCTTGACGCTATGCGAAAGGTTCCACGTCATAAGTTTGTTCCGAAACAATACTCATCGGAGGCTTACAACGACCATCCCGTGCCCATCGGATATGGGCAAACAATTTCACAGCCGTATATCGTAGCTTTGATGACGGAGTTAGTAGATTTGCAGAGAGGAGAGCGGGCGCTTGAGATCGGAACCGGTTCCGGTTACCAAGCTGCAATACTTGCCGAAATCACAGATTCTGTTTACACGATAGAAATCATAACCGAATTAGCCCAAAGCTCTAATGCAACGTTAAATCAACTTGGTTACCAAAATATTAAAGTAAAAAACGCCGATGGATATTTCGGTTGGAAAGAATACGCGCCTTTCGATGCAATTGTAGTGACGGCAGCTACTGAGCACATTCCTCCTCCGCTCATTGAGCAATTGAATGAAGGTGGAAAGATGATTATCCCTGTCGGTCATGCTTTCCAAGTTCAAAACTTGATGTTGATCGAGAAAAAGGACGGCAAAATAAAATCGAGAAGTATTATCCCCGTCAGGTTCGTTCCTTTTAAACGGGGCAAGTGATGAAAAAGATTGCACTGATAGTTGGTATCATCTCGGTTGCAATTATCGCATTTCAGTTATCGCTAATGCGAATACTTTCCGTTATTCAATTCCATCATTTTGCATATATGATAATCAGTGTTGCCCTACTTGGTTTCGGTGCAGCCGGAACGTTTCTCAGTATTTTTAGAGAGCGGGCGGTCAAATATTTTGATACGGTTATTTTTTTAGCTTCTTTCTTCTGTTCAGTTACTATACTTCTATCGACGGTTTTAATTCATTATCTCCGTTTTGAACCATTTCTAATATTTTGGGAATTTACGACGGCGACTTCTTTATTGCTGTTTTACATCGCTATACTTTTACCTTTCTTTTTCGGTGCGGTAGTGATATGCTTATCTTTTATGAAATATTCAGAATACATCGGTGAAATATATTTCTATAATCTATTCGGGTCTGCTTTAGGCGGTGTTTGCACAATCGGGTTGATGTGGTGGCTGGACCCGCTAACACTTCCATACACTGTGGCGTTTCTTTCTCTCGTTTCAGCATTTCTTGGTTTCATATTTTTTCATCTAAACCGAAAGTACGTTCTTCCCCTTGCTTTACTTCTGATTATTATCATTTATGGATTTGTAAATCCAGTATCGTTCAGAGTTTCCGAATATAAAAGTCTATCTAAAACACTAAACTTACCGGATGCGAAAATTATTGAAGAAAAGATTTCTCCAATGGCTAAACTTACAACTGTCGAAAGCTCAGCGCTTCGGTATGCGCCGGGTTTAAGTTTCGGTTTTATGGGGGAGATACCGGTTCAGGTAGGACTGTTCAGCGACGGTGAATGGGTGGGAACGATCCTTAAAGATAATATTTTTGAAAAAACAGATTTTCTTAATTTTACCACGTCGGCGTTACCGTATTATTTATTCAGATCCGATACTCTACGACCGAACGTTTTGGTAATCGGTGCGGGAACAGGTACGGAATTACGCCTCGCATCGCAGAACGAATCAAAAGATATTACTGGTATTGAACTAAATCCACAAGTGATCGAAATTTCAGAAAAATATTTGGACTTATCTAGCGCCGAAAATATTACTAATATCCGAATGATTGCAGCCGAAGGTAGAGGTTATCTCATTCAAATCGATCAGAAATACGATATCATTGCTATTCCAATTTTAGAAGGATTCACAGCGTCGGTGGCGGGAATGCATTCGCTCTATGAGAATTATTTATTTACTCTGGAATCGATCAGCTTGATGATTAAGCGTTTAAACGACGACGGTATCTTGGCGATTAATTGTTGGTTAAATATTCCGCCGAGACACGCCGTTAAACTCTTTGCCACGTTAGTTGAATCAGCCGGACAGACGAATATCAAAAATCCGGAGAAGCATATTGCGGTTATCAGAAGTTGGGGAACCGTTACATTACTATTGAAAAAGTCACAGTTCAGCGAGGATGAGATAAATGCGATACGAAAATTTTGCGATGATAACTATTTCGATGCCGTATATTTTCCGGGAATTTCGGGCGACCAAACCAACATCTACAATCAATTAGATGATGACTATTTTTACAAGTCGGCTATCGGTATCTTATCGGATAAAAGGAATGATTTTTACGACGAATATATATTTAACATAGAACCGGCGTCCGACGATAAACCGTACTTTTCGCACTTCTTGAAATTAAAAAGTTTGAATTATCTCACAGAAGTGTACGGAAAAGAATCCGTTTCAAATGTAGCATTTTATGAATTAGGATACGTTGTGTTGTTAATTACTTTCTTTCAAATCATCGGCATAAGTATTTTGTTGATAATAATTCCGCTGTTGTTTTTAAAAAAAGAGAGGTTTACCGTTGGTGAGAAGCTTCGAACGTTAATCTATTTTGCCGGTTTAGGTATAGGTTTTATGTTCATCGAGATAGTTATGATACAAAAATTCATACTGTTTCTTTCGCATCCTGTTTATTCGGTTTCAGTTGTAATTACATCGTTGCTTTTATTCTCGGGTATCGGCAGTTGGTTTTCGCACAAGATATTTATTACGAGTCGCCATAAACATAAAATCATCATCGGTTCTTTAATCGCGATAACGTTAATTTATCATTTTATACTGCCGGTAGTGTTTGAATCGCTGATTCATTTTCCGCTTTATTTCAAATACGTAGTTTCGATTTTATTAATTGCGCCGCAAGCATTTTTTATGGGGATGCCGTTCCCGTTGGGACTCACAAAATTATCAGAAAATTTAGCCACATTGGTACCTTGGGCTTGGGGTATAAACGGTTGTCTCTCGGTGGTCAGCGCAGTAACAGCTCCGCTGGTAGCGATGGAGTTTGGTTTTAACGCGGTAATTTTAATCGCGGCTTTTTCTTATGCAGGAGCTGCGATTGTTGGGATAAAATTTAAAGGATGAAAAAACAAAAAGGAGAGATTATGGAAAAACAACTTTATCATTACAAGGCAATAGTTGTGCAGGTTTACGACGGAGATACCTGCACATTAGATGTGGACTTGGGATTGAACACTTGGATAAGAGGTGAGAAAGTCCGATTGAACCGGATTAACGCGCCAGAGCTGACCGGAAAATCGAAGTCGAAAGGTATAAAATCAAGAGATTATCTGCGTAGTAAAATACTCGGACAAGAAGTTTTAGTCCAAACTATTAAAGACCGCAAGGAAAAGTACGGAAGATATTTAGGCGAGATTTGGTTAACCACAAAAACCGGGAAAGTTGTAAATATCAACGATGAGATGGTCAAAGAGGGTTATGCAATTTATCAAAAGTATTGACTAATTGAACTAAAAAATATTCCTTTGAAGATTCGAAGATTAATTACTCTTCGCTCGAAGTTTATCCCGTCCCGAAGGCATTCGGGACGGGACTCTTAGCTCCCTCACACCGGGTCAATATGCACAAACACCTTGTTTATTTCTTTGAATGATTCCAATTCCCGTTGGACGGCTTTGCCAATGTCGTGTGAAGTTTTTGTATCAAGATTTTTATCTACTTCGATGTGAATTTCAACGTGGAAGAGATTGCCAACATAATGCGAACGTAAGTCGTTAACACCTTTTACGTGTTTAATCTTTAATGTTTTTTGGATGACATCAGCTAACATTTTTTCATCTGCGGCATGTCCCATTAAATATTTTATATTATCACGGGCTATCTGGTAACCGCCTTTGATTATAATAAACGAGATTAGTATTCCGCCGATACCGTCAAAGATGGGATAACCTAAGAAACTTAAACCGATCCCGATCAAAGCAAATGTTGATGCAATCACATCGTTGATGCTGTCTATCGAGCTTGCAAGAATAACAGGACTTCGCTGCTCCTTACCAACTTTTCTAAAGTGAAGATACATCGCTGTTTTTAAAACAATTGTAACGATGATAACTGCAAAAGGCAGCAAGTCGATGATTTTGACGGTGGGTTCAATTATTCTTGCAACTGACTCTTTAATAAAATTAAATCCAACAACGCCGGCAAGAATAGCGTAGAGTAGCCCGGCAATCGGTTCAGCAGCTTGATGACCAAATTGATGATTCTTATCCGCTTTTTGTTGGCTTACACGCACGCTATAAATTGTTGCAATCGACGCGATTATATCCATTAAAGAATTAAACGCATCCGAAATCAGTGCAATACTGCCAATTGACAAACCAACAATAATTTTGATAATAAATAAAAAAAGGTTTGAAAATAATCCAAAGATGGATGTCCTCAGTCTCTTACTAAGCATTATATTCCTTTGTTTTTTGGTTCGACTTGTTTTATACATTTGAAGACTTCTATAGCAACGATCACTCCTAAAATTATTAATATCGTTGCTGTGACTGCTAAAATATAATTTTTAGTAGGAATGTATTGCCAAAATAGCTGGTAAACAAGAGCGGCTTCGGTTGTAATTAACATAAAAATTGCAGGCAGCAATGTGAACCTGCGAGGCCGCTTGTAACCAAACCAGTATGCCGTCGCTACAAATAACGCAAGGGCAGCGACCAATTGATTCGATGCTCCGAAGACAGGCCATATTATTTTCCAATTATTCCCTTGTGTCAATAGATAAGCAAGAATTAAACCGAGACTGGCTGCAATATAGCGGTTCGAGAAGAGTTTAAATTTTGTGCCCACTGACTCTTGGACAATGTAGCGGGCAAGTCTGACGGTTGTATCTAATGTCGTCAGAATGAAAGCATTCAGCATTAAAACACCGAAAGCAATTCCCATAAATAGCGGAATACCAAGAGAATTGAGCACTTTGCCTAAAGCAGTTCCGAACGTTATATTTGCACTTTGCTTTAACAAGTCTTGAAAAATAAATCCATTCAATTCCTCAGATGGAGCTTTTCCCCAATACAACACGCTACCCATTAACACAATTACGAGTAAAGCCAAAGCGCCTTCTGTCAGCATTCCTCCGAATGCTATTTTCTTCCCATCCGATTCTTTAGCGAGCTGCTTTGCCGACGTTCCGCTTCCAACTAACGAATGGAAGCCAGAAATTGCACCGCAAGCGACTGTTATAAATAAAATAGGCCAAAGTGGTCCGTTACTGCTTTGTAATGAAATGAATGCGGGAGCATTTATAGTCGGATTTGTAACAAAAAGGCCAATAAACCCGAGAACTAATCCTGCCAATAAAAGATACATAGAAAGATAGTCGCGTGGTTGCAGCAATATCCAAACCGGAATTGTGGCAGCTATGAAAGCATAAACGATGCAGAATAAAAGCCAAAAATCGTAAGACGCATAAACAGGATAGTAATCGCCGATCAATATAAAAATAAAAATTGTTATTAATGCAATTATAGTGGATATCATTAAATTAGAACCACGCCGGTAAACTGACCAACCGAAAGCAACTGCCAAGAATATCAAACCGATAGTCGGTATTACTATTTCGGGTTTTTGTTCTAAAGTTTGAGCGGTTAGAACAGCGAAAACAGCTTGCACAAGCGCGAGCGTAAGCCAAACGAAAACCGAAAAAATCCATCTGGCAGTTTTCGATACACTACGTTCGGCAATTTCGGTAATCGAAACACCTTTTGACCTGACCGACGCCATTAAAGATGCATAATCGTGCACCGCTCCCATAAAGACAGTCCCCAGTAATATCCACAACAAAGTCGGCAGCCATCCGAAAAGCGAGAATGCTAAAATCGGTCCAATGATCGGACCTGCACCTGCAATTGATGAAAAGTGGTGGCCAAAAAGAATAGGCGCTTTTGTGGGAACATAATCAACATTATCATAAAGCTCGTTAGCAGGTGTGACGTTAGCATCAGACGGTTGAACGAGTTTCTGTTCAATCTTTTTACCATACCATTTATAGGCGATAACGAACCAGAGAATTCCGATTAGAGCTATTATTGAGGCGTTCATAGGGTTCGTTCTTTGTTCTTGGTAATTTGTAATTGGAAATTCAATAATTTCACTCCTTCTCTTCATTCAAAGCTGCGGTAGTTATCCAATTGTGTAGCTCTCTAATTTCAGGAATCTTTCCGGTGCATTTAATTTCTCCATTAATTGCAACTGCCGGTGTTAACAAAATTCCCCTTGTTCCAATCTCCAGAGGGTTTTCAATTTTTACTACATCGGCATTCAGATTTAAAAAACTTAATGCATCTTTTACTTTTTTTTCTGTTTCGTTACATCGTGTGCAACCGGAACCAAATATTTCTATTTTCATTCTTTATATCTCTTCCATTAATTTTTACAAATATATGGCAATTTTATATTATTATCAATCATATAAAATTGATATTTTGATCTTTGGCTTTTGTATTTTGGGGGGTTGGCAGATTGCAGAAAAAGCAGGATTGCCACTTAAGATTGTCCACACATCACAAGGTTTATTTGTCCGCGAGATATTCGAAGAAAAGTATAACAATTATTTTCTTCCAGATGACAAAATCCTAGTGCCATTTCCAATTTGGGAAAAAACTGAAACGCAGAGTTCGCCAAGCAACGCAGAGTATTTTTGGACAAGCTTTTTACTCCGCGATGCTCTGCGTTCGGAGTTTATCCCGCCTTCTTTTGGCGGGACGTCTCCGCGTTGAAACACAATATTGATTATTGGAAGAATGGAATTGACAATTAACGAATGACTAACGACGATCAACGAAACACGAACGACGAACAACGGAGATCCAACATCTGAAATCTAAAATCTAAAATCATCTTAGTTTGTAATTTGACCTATTTTTCTTATCTTCATAAAAAATTCACAGGAATTTAATGCCGACATTTATCACAGGCGCGACAGGTTTTATCGGAAACAAATTAACTCATAGATTAGTCGAGAGCGGCGAAATCGTTCACGCACTTGTCCGAAAAACTTCCGACATTTCAATTTTACAACATCCGAACATCAAAATATTTTCAGGCGATGTTACAAATTTATCTGAAGTTGAAGCTGCTATGAAGGGTTGTGAGTATGTATATCACCTCGCAGCTTACGCTCGAAGTTATGCAAAAGACAATCAGGAATATTTCCGCATCAACGTTGACGGGACAAAAAATATTTGCATAGCTTCTCAAACCACAGGCATCAAAAAAGCTGTTATTACATCTACGGTTGTTACATTTGGTCCGACCAATCGACAGCCCGCCGACGAGACACTCAAAAGAGATGAATCAAAATTTTACACCGTTTATGAGCATTCGAAATATGTAGCAGAGAAAGCTGTCGAAGAGTTTATTAAAACGGGTCTGCCGGCAACAATAGTGAACCCATCTCGTATATTTGGCCCCGGTTTGATGAATGAGAGCAACTCAGTTACGATAATGATACAAATGTATTTACGTGGCAAAATGAGAACAATTTTGGGTGACGGAAATGGGGTGGGCAACTACGGTTTTGTCGATGATGTGGTTAGCGGCTACCTTCTTGCGATGGAAAAGGGAAGGATAGGCGAGAAATATATTTTGGGCGGCGATAACGTTTCGTATAATGAATTTTTCAATGTCATCGACGAAGTAAGTGGAAAGAAATATTTTCAATTTAAAATTCCGACGCAAGTAGCTTTATTATTCGGTCAAGTAGAGCGGTTGAGGGCAAAACTATTCCACAGTTACCCTTTGATAACCCCGGATTGGGTAAAAACTTTTGCTTTGGATTGGGTGTATTCCGTCAAGAAAGCTGAGACCGAATTAGGATACACTTATACTCCGATAAAGGAAGCTCTTCGCATAACAATAAAGTGGTTAAATAATCTCGGTGGGGGAAAATATGAACTTTAAAAATATTTTTAAAGAAGAAGAGGGTATTTTCAAACAAGACGATTTGAAACCGGCTGTTATCCTTTTACTCGCTGCGTTGATTCCGACATTGCACCGTTACTTCGGATCTGCTGAATTCTACATCAACATCACAGATGTTGCAACGGTTACCCATCATACAAAAAGTCTTCCAGCAAATATCTATTTTTTCCTTTCTGCCTTATTACTTATGGGTGTTATTCCACTTCTTATCATTAAATATTTTTTGAAAGAGAGAATCGGTGATTATGGTTTACGAATCGGTAATTGGAAAACAGGTTTGGTATCAATTGCAATATTATTCCCGGTTATTGCCATTGCTATTCTGCTTCCGGCTGTGTATCAACAAGAGCTGAAGGATTTTTATCCGTTCTATAAAGGCGCCGGTGAGAGTGTAGGATCGTTTCTCGAATTTGAATTATGGCGCGGGTTGTTATTTTACACAGCCTGGGAGTTTTTCTTCCGCGGATTTCTCCTTTTTGGTTTACGTAAATTTGTAGGTAACGGAATCGCGATAATGGTTCAAATTATTCCTTCCTGCTTATGGCATATCGGTTATCCCACAGGAGAAATATTGATGTCTATCCCAGCTGGTATGATGTTCGGGATAATCGCGCTACGAACCAAATCCATCATCTGGGTGTGGCTTCTCCATTGGCTCATCGGAATGGGGCTGGATGTTTTTATCATTCTGTCAAAGTAAATAATACCGTGTAAAAGCAGGGCTTTTAATGATGAATGATGAAGTGAAAAGATTTTCCAAGTTCAAAACAGAATCTTCAACATTAAAAACACTGAATGCTTTAGTGTTGAGCTTTATCGCTTTGATGTTTATTCTCACAATAATTTATCCATCGAAAGTCGAGAATTGGATTTTCTTAGCACCTAAACTTTTAGCTGGAGGTGTTGCCTACTATTTTATTGCTAAGATTATAAACAAAATCGTTTCTGAATTTTGGCAAATACTCTCACGCGGACTTCTAATTGCAGGTGTTTCAGGATTTCTCTTTGGTGAAATTCAATACTTGCAACATATCTGGGTAAGCGGTTGGATGGATGATTATTTAGTTCGATTCGATCAATGGCTATTTGGAGTTGAGTTAAGCATTGCTCTTCAAAAAATTACGGTACCTGTTGTTACAGAGATAATGATGTTTGCATACACGATCTATGTTCTGCTCATAGTTTTTGTTGCAGTATTTTGTTATCAAAAATCCGGGTTGGCGGCAGGGGAAGATTATATGCTTAATTTGATACTTGCTTATTTTGTTTCATTCTTTGGGTTTTTGGTTTTTCCGATAGCCGGACCTTTATTTCACCAACCAGAGGTTTATGCAGTTCCATTAAATGGATGGATATTCACTTACTTTGGTGAGTGGATTCGAGCGAATGCACATTATCCTGGTGGGAATTTCCCGAGTCCGCATTGCGCAGCAGGCACGGTCATGCTCGTAACATTATTTCGTTATAACCGGAATTATTTCTGGGTAATTTTGCCTATCATAATTCTTTTGTATATTTCAACAGTTTATGGTCGATACCATTTTGCGATGGATGGAGTGGCGGGGATTATTGTGGGAATTTTAGTTGTAAAGTTGAGTTCAAAATTAATCAGGAACTAGATGTAGAATGCAGCTAAGAGTCCCGTCCCGAATGCTTTCGGGATAGCGGGATAAACTTCGGGCGGAGAGCAATGAGTTATGTTTCTTTGCGTTCTTGGCGTCTTAGCGTTAAAAAAATCTCTGGACTCCTTCAGAGAACAATGAATAACTAATTTTACAATATTTTGACAATTTTATGACAACATTCGCAACACTGTTCTATATATTTATGGTGGAAATTAAAGGACTAAAATATGTGAGAAAAACATTTACTATACTGAAATTAATTTTACTTTTAAACGTAATATCGTACGCCCAAGATTACTCACCGTGGGAAATCAAGTTATCAAACGACGCAATTATTTTTGCAGATACTTTGGTTGAGATGGTAAATGATTCACTCGTGTTTAAGCTTCAAGATAAAATTGGAACAATCGCTATAGAACCAATAATCGAGATAAGATATGTACGAAAAACAAATTTTTGGAAATGGGCTGGAAATGGAGCATTAATTTGTGGCGTTTCAGGCGCAGTTTTGACTGCTATAGTAATGAAACCTACAAGTGGTAGTATTATTTCAATCGATGAGCCATCACAAAGAATTATTGGTGCAATGTTTGGAGAAATTATATATGGATTACTCGGAGGTATTATAGGTGGGTTAATAAGTCCTCTGGCTGCAATTGATGATGTGTACAATTTTGAAGATATGAATTTAAGAAGGTGGGAAGATACGAAGTTGAGTTTGATGGCTCACGACTATCAAGCGGTGTGTATTTTTATAAATTA
>JAHJRJ010000310.1 GCA_018830765.1 Bacteroidota bacterium
ACTTCACAAAAAATACTTTTGGCAAGACAGTCAAATGTCAGGAATGTTACTCAGTTCCAACTCTAACGTTTACCATAGGTCATCTCGATACTAATTTACCCGCTGAAGTCGCGATGAATGATACGATCGCCCGAACAGTTACGAATGAACCGGCGACTTCAGATATTGTCATGGTTACTTCAAGAATGGTAATACAACTACTGGTGGAACACACGGGCCATATACATTTTGTAGCTGTCATTCAGACATGGTTGATGCAAAGCTGAATGTGTTTGGGTTTGAGCGTGAAAATTGGATTTTGAATAAAGGTTTATTAAATTTGTGCTGTTAAAAAAGTAATATCAATTAAAGGAGTCAGATGCATCGAATAGTAAAAAAAGAACAGTTATCAGATATAATCACAAAATTTGTGATAGAGGCACCGCTGATTGCAAAAAAGCGGAAAGCCGGTAACTTCGTCATACTACGTTTAATGGAAGGCGGCGAAAGAATACCGATAACAATCGCCGATTCTGACCCAAAGTTAGGAACGGTTACAATTATCGTTCAAGCAGTCGGTAAAACTACTAAACAGTTATGCTCATTCAACGAGGGCGAGTATATTTTGGATTTTGTAGGACCGCTCGGCGAGCCGACCCCGATAAAAAATTTCGGACGAGTAATTTGTATCGGCGGGGGAGTAGGAACTGCAGAAGTTTACCCAATCGGCAAGGCTTTGAAAGACGCCGGGAACGAAGTAATCGGAATAGTCGGTGCCCGTACTAAAAGTTTGATTATTCTTGAAAAGGAAATGAGCAAGGTTTGCAATACACTTTATATAACTACCGACGACGGCAGCTATAAGCGAAAGGGTTTCGTCTCCGATCAACTTCAAGACATCATCAACAGCGGTGTGAAGATTGATGGCGTTTACGCAATAGGACCGATTCCGATGATGAAGGTTTGCGCTAACGTAACAAAGCCATACGGAATTAAAACTTATGTGAGTTTAAATCCAATTATGGTGGATGGAACCGGTATGTGTGGCTGTTGCCGTGTTACAGTAGGCGGCAGAATGAAATTTACTTGCGTTGATGGTCCCGAATTCGATGCTCACGAAGTCGATTTTGATGAACTAACTATGCGTAATCGAACTTATGTCGATCTAGAAAAAGTATCTGATCAAATGTACGAACAACATATATGTAAATTGGAGGTAGTAAAGTAATGCCAAATACGTTGAAACCATCGGAAAGAATGAAAATCCCACGTCAGCATTCAATCGAGCAGCCAACCGAAGATAGAATTAGAAATTTTAATGAAGTATCTTCGGGTCTAAATGAAGAATTAGCACTTATCGAAGCAAGCAGATGCATTGATTGTAAAAATCCTGTTTGCATAGATGGCTGTCCTGTGCGGATTGATATACCGGCATTTATCAATTTGATTATTGAAAAAGATTTTGTTGGTGCAGCAAACAAAATTCGCGAAGCCAATTATCTCCCGGCAATTTGCGGTCGTGTTTGTCCGCAGGAAGATTTATGCGAAATAGTTTGTGTGTTAGGTAAAAAACACGAGCCAGTTGCAATTGGAAAACTCGAACGTTTCGTAGCAGATTATGAAATGGCAAATAATTTATTTCAATCACCTGTAATAGAAAATCACATCGATAAAAAAGTTGCAATAGTGGGTTCTGGTCCAGCAGGATTAACTTGTGCTGCCGAGTTGGCAAAGTTAGGTTATAAAGTAACAATCTTCGAAGCACTTCACGCAACAGGCGGAGTTTTACGATATGGTATTCCAGAATTCCGTCTTCCTAAAGAAATTTTGGATATTGAAGTTGATAGAGTCAAAGAATTGGGTGTAGAAATTTACACTAACTTTGTTGTCGGCAGAACGGCAACACTTGATGAACTCATTGATGAAATGGGTTACCATGCTGTCTTTTTGGGAACAGGAGCTGGAACACCGACATTTATGGGAATCCCCGGAGAGAATTTAAGCGGTGTATTTTCTGCGAGTGAATTTTTGACCCGCGTTAATTTTATGAAGGCTTATGCTTTCCCCGAAGCCGATACACCGATTAAAATCGGAAAACAAATTGCAGTAATCGGTGGCGGTAACACAGCAATGGACGCAGTGAGAACGGCAAAGCGGTTAGGCGCAGAAAAAGCTTACCTCGTTTATCGCCGTTCGCACAAAGAAATGCCCGCCCGCATAGAAGAAGTTCAGCATGCTGAAGAAGAAGGAATTGAGTTCTTAATGCTGACTAATCCGATAAGGATTTTAAGTGATGATTTTAATTGGGTTAAGGGACTTGAATGTCAGCGTATGGAATTAGGCGAACCTGATGATTCGGGTAGAAGAAAACCGATACCTATTAAAGGTTCGGAATATATAATCGAAGTTCAAAATGTGATTGAAGCTATCGGACAGAAACCAAATCCGATTATC
>JAHJRJ010000065.1 GCA_018830765.1 Bacteroidota bacterium
TTAAAAATAAAACCACGGACAACACTTTCAAAACGAAGTGCGACCCGTGGTTAAGATTAGGCTGTCAACAAATTAGTTTACGTCTTTTAAAATTTCCAGTAGATACTTCCAAAACTTTTCAACGGTATCTATGTAAATCTTCTCGTCGGGTGAATGTACTGCTTCAAGAGTCGGTCCCATCGAAATCATGTCCATACCCGGGAATTTTTCTCCGATAATCCCGCATTCCAAACCCGCGTGGATTGCTTTCACGTGAGGTTCTGTTCCGTAAAGATTTTTGTAAGCATTTTTTGCAACATTTAAAATCTTTGAACTCATATTCGGCTTCCAACCGGGATAACCGTCGGAATGTTGAACTTTTGCGCCTGCGAGTAAAAATGCCGAATGTACTTGACCTACAATATCAGCTTTTTCAGTTTCGACCGAGCTTCTTTGACTTGTGCTAATAACGATCGAGTCAGCATTTACATTAACAATAGCCAAGTTTGTAGAAGTCTCAACTAAGTTCGGAATATCTTGACTCATAGCTATAACACCGTGGGGTAACGCATAGAGTAAATTCAGCAATCCAACGCTCGAAGATTTGGAAAGTACTTTTCCGGTTCCGCCAACTTCCATGGCTTTTACAGTTACGCCTTTATCTACGACGGAAAACTCAGCTTTAAATATCGCATCGAAATCTTGAACCGTTTTGATTACATCTGCGACTTTATCTTTCAGCACATAAATAACGGCATCGCCTTCGCGAGGAATTGCGTTGCGTTTATTACCTGCTTCGATTTTCGCTATTTTTAAATCGAGCAAATCGTTGAGATTCCACAATATACGGTTCAGCAACTTGATTGCATTTCCTCTGCCTATGTGAATATCGAGACCGGAATGTCCACCGCGCAATCCTGTGATGGAAATTTGAATAGCAAAATAATTTGCCGGAGCGGCTTCCCACTGTACGCTCAAAGTGCCGATACTATCTTTTCCGCCCGAGCATCCTACGTAAAGTGCACCTTCCTTTTCTGAATCCAAATTGATTAAAGTTTTTCCTGTCAAGAAATCGCCCTTTAAATTTTGAGCGCCGGTCAAACCTGTTTCCTCATCTACAGTAAATAAAAACTCAAGTGGTCCGTGAACAAGCGATTTATCTTCCATAATCGCAAGCGAAATTGCAACACCGATCCCGTTGTCAGCGCCAAGTGTTGTTCCGTTAGCTTTTATGACGTTGCCTTCTCTCACCAAATCGATCGGGTCTTTTTCAAAATCATGCACTTTGTCTTTATTTTTCTCGCACACCATATCGAGATGACCCTGTAGAATTACAGCACTTGCTTTTTCTTTACCGGCTGTAGCAGGTTTAAAAACAGCGACATTTCCGAAACTATCTTGCTTAGCGGACAATCCCAATTTTTTTGCGGTTTCCATTACATATGTAGCAATCGCAGTTTCATTTTTTGATCCTCTTGGTATTTCGCTAATTTCAGCAAAATACTTCCACACTAATTCTGGTTTTAATCCTTCTATTGCTTTAGACATATTTAAGCTCCTTGTTTTATTTTTGGTTAATATTTACAATAATCTTCGTTGTTTTTCTAAACCAAGCTTTTCCCTTACAAATTTTCGAACTTTCTTGACCGCGTTTATTGCTTTTCTAACGTCGTAGCTCGAAATTTCCTCGCCGGGATACCGGAATTCCACCGAATATGGGTCAAGATCTTCCAAGTAAGGAGTAAGAACTTTGAATTCCTCGTCAATTTTTTGGCACAATGGAAGAAGTTCCCTCTTTAAGGCATGCGTTTTTGAAAAACGAACATTGTTATCAACGAGGAATGCCTTCAGATACTTTTCTGCAGATTGCTGACAAGAAAAACATATAAGATGTGCAATTTTTTTCGAGCGTTTTTCTGCTAGGACTATTGCTCCTTCGTAATCGCCTTCTGCTCTCTCAATCCAGGGAATTGCGTCAGCGTGCATACAATGTCTTCCCTTCCTCTACAATCTCTTGAATGAACCAATTCCGCCCCTTCAAAGCACGTTGAAATTCTTTTGGTGTCCGTACAACAATATCAATTCCAAATCCTTCCTCCGCTATGGCACGATTGATATACCGTATACGATCAGAAGGTTTGCCTGGGATATTAGCTACTACAAAAATATCCAGGTCGCTATCCTCTTTTGGTTTTCCCCGTCCATAAGAACCGAAGAGAA
>JAHJRJ010000311.1 GCA_018830765.1 Bacteroidota bacterium
CTCATAGTCAGGTTTATTTGCATTCCGAGATTCCTTTTTAATTATTGGAATCTCAAATTTACGGCTTATTCTATTATTTTCAGGTCTTACCCTGACATTTCTAATGAGCGTTATACCTGACATTTTCACTGGGCGATTACAAAAAAAAGTGCAAATTATTCGAACACTTGATTATCTTATTTAAATAAATTATATTATTAGCACTCTCAACGAGAGAGTGCTAATCGTAAAAGAAATAAAACCCCGTAGAACGGGGTAAAACCCGTTTCAATAATTTTAGATAATATACTTATAACTTATTTTAAATCAATAACATAACTAAAGGAGAAATGATATGAAATTAAAACCATTAGCTGATCGAGTAGTTGTAAAACCTGAGGTTGCCGATGAAAAGACCAAAGGTGGCATCATACTTCCCGATACGGCGAAGGAAAAACCCGTAATCGGGACAGTAGTAGCAGTTGGACCCGGAAAACGCACGGATGATGGAAAAATTCAACCGATGGACGTTAAGGTTGGCGACAAAGTATTGTATGGTAAATACTCCGGCACCGAAGTGACAATCGACGGTGAAGAGTATTTAATTATGCGCGAAACTGACTTGTTTGCAATCGTATAACTAAAATAAATTAAGGAGAAAAAAAATATGGCAATAAAAATAATTACTTACAATACAGATGCTCGCGCCGCATTAAAGCGCGGTGTCGATAAATTGGCAGATGCAGTTAAAATTACATTGGGACCGAAAGGACGCAACGTCGTCCTTGATAAAAAATTCGGAGCTCCCACCGTAACTAAAGATGGTGTAACAGTCGCAAAAGAAATTGAGCTTGAAGATCCCGTAGAAAATATGGGCGCTCAGATGGTACGCGAAGTCGCAAGCAAAACTTCTGACGTAGCTGGCGACGGTACAACGACCGCAACCGTACTCGCACAAGCAATCGTCCGTGAAGGAATGAAGAACGTAACAGCCGGCGCCAACCCGATGGATTTGAAACGCGGTATCGAAGCAGCAGTTATAAAAGTTATCGAAGGTTTAAAAGAACTCAGTAGAACAGTCGGCGACGATAAAGAAAAGATTGCTCAAGTCGGTTCTATCTCAGCTAATAACGATAAAACAATTGGTGACCTTATCGCCAATGCGATGGAGAAAGTCGGAAAAGACGGCGTCATCACAGTCGAAGAAGCCAAAGGTACCGAGACGAATATGGAGTGGGTTGAAGGTATGCAGTTTGACCGCGGTTATCTTTCACCTTATTTTGTTACAAATGCCGAGACGATGGAAGCAGAGATGGAAGACCCGATGATTCTTATCCACGACAAGAAAATCAGCACGATGAAAGATCTTCTTCCTGTATTGGAAAAAGTAGCCCAAGCCGGTAAATCGATATTGATAATTGCCGAAGATATTGAGGGTGAAGCTCTTGCAACATTGGTCGTTAATAAGTTGAGAGGTACACTCAAGGCTTGTGCTGTAAAAGCTCCCGGTTTTGGTGACCGCCGGAAAGCAATGTTGGAAGATGTCGCAGTACTTACAAATGCTCAAGTGATATCCGAAGAGAAAGGATTCAAATTGGAGAACACTACACTTGCGTCGCTCGGAAGTGCAAAGAAAGTAACAATCGATAAAGACAACACTACAATCGTTGAGGGTGCTGGTGAATCAAGTGAAATTAAAAAGCGCATCAACGAAATTAAGAATCAAATGGATAAAACAACATCGGATTACGACAAAGAAAAACTACAAGAGAGGTTAGCAAAGCTCTCCGGTGGTGTTGCTGTCTTGAAAGTCGGCGCTGCTACAGAAGTCGAGATGAAAGAAAAGAAAGCACGTGTCGAAGATGCTCTACATGCTACACGCGCTGCTGTTGAAGAGGGTATCGTTCCCGGTGGTGGGGTAGCATATCTGCGCGCACTTTCAAAATTGGACGGCTTGAAATTAGAGAACGACGACCAAAAAATCGGCGTTGAAATAATCAGAAAAGCACTCGAAGAGCCGATTCGTTGGATAGTCAACAACGCCGGGCTTGAAGGTTCGGTTGTAATTAACAAAGTTAAAGACGGAAAAGACGATTTCGGATTTAATGCACAAACAGAAAAATACGAGAATTTGATCAAATCGGGTGTAATCGATCCGACTAAAGTCACTCGTATTGCTCTCGAAAATGCAGCAAGCGTGGCAGGCTTACTATTAACGACGGAAGCCACAGTCGTTGAAAAACCTGAAAAAGAAAGGCCAATGCCTCCGATGTCACACGGCGGCATGGGTGATATGTACTAAAGTATTTAAGTACTTAAGTACAAAGTACGTACGTAAGTAAAAAGCCCTGGGAATTTTTCCGGGGCTTTTTTTATCCAAGACACTTGACAACTCAAATTTAATTCCTTATTTTAAACTGCATTTCATAACTGCCTCCCGATTAGGAGATTTGGTTTTTATATCTCCATCTCATAAATA
>JAHJRJ010000312.1 GCA_018830765.1 Bacteroidota bacterium
AGGCGCATCACCTTCAAGTTCCAACATACCGTCGCGAAATTTGAAAGTAGAGTTCACATCTATAATTCTATATTGTAAAGCTTCATTACGATTTTATCTGTACTTTCTTGTAGCTTTGTAATTTGCTTTGCAACACTCTTAATTTGATTAGATATTTCAGCTTTCTTTTTTGTAAGAAGATTTAAATCAAGCGGAAGCTCAACGTCATCAAGAATTTCTTTAAGGGTTTTGTTCTTGTAGTCTTCTAACATAATATTGAGTAAATCAATGTTCTGTTTCTCGCCTTTGACTTCTACAACTGACCCATCAACACTCATAAGCCGAATAGTTGCTCTCGACTCTAACAGCGTCTCTCCTACTGCATTGACTTTAGCTAATGTGAACTGTTCCGGGTTAATTTGGCCGAGTGTATAGCTAATGGCATCGTTTCTTTTCAAAGGACGCGCGCCGCCCCATCCCAAACTACTTACAATTGCTTTATCGTTTAGCGGAGGTACTTTTTCAACAAAATACTTCTTGTTGATGAATTGAGTATCCGTAATATAACGGGTAAGCTCTAACAATTTCGATCGCTCATCAATCATTTTATCAACAAGCTCAACAATCTTATCGTGTAACTTTTGTTCTTCCTTTGTCTTTATCGGTTTGATTGGAAGTTTTTGACAAAATTCCTTTGGGAAAAAATATTTGTCGCCGCGCTTACTTCCCTTATGCTCGAAGTAATATTCAATTACCTTCGAGTTGAGAACACCAAGTATGTATTTGATTGATTCCGTTATATTATTTTTGAGTTTGATTAAGAATATGTTTCGTTCTCCGTAATATTCTCCTTCTGAATATCCAAATATATTTGAAGTTGGCCAGACGGAGACAATAATTATTTTACCCGAGAAGATGTCTTTTGACCGTGCCCAGTGCATTGAATACCATGGGAGTTTACCTTCTTGAAACTCACGTTTCCTTTCAAGAATATTCCTAAATTTCTTTAAGTGTTCGTAAATTCGAGTATAATCTTTTATTTTAGTTTCCTTGTTGACATAAAGACACTTTAGATCGGAATAAATCATATTTGATGGTAGATAACCTGTTACCTCAGAAGTCTTGAATATCCTTTTTATCAATTCCAAATCTTTTGGTGTCGGTCTTATTTTTTTGTGAATCTCATCCTCTTTTACGTAGAAAATTCCATCACCTTGTTTAATGTCATATTCTTCAATTGTACTATGAGTAAGTAATTCAATGTTTTCTCTTGTAACCGAATCAGCACCGCTGACAAGTCCTTGATTTATCGTACAAAACTCATCCAACGGTTTACCGGCTTTTTCAATTGTCTTCAGTATGTTTTTGTGTTTCTTATGGATAAAGAGGTGCCATTCTTCGTTAGTAAGTTCTCCTTGTGCCGTTGCGCTATCGTACACATCGATATACTCGTCTGAGTATTCTTTTTTGCCAATATGCGCAGCGAGGTGCTTGAATAATTTGAGAATATTTTCCTGAACATTTGGCGAAAACAGTTCCTTCACTTGAGCAATTTTGATAGAGTTTTTCTTCCGGGCTTCAGCGTGAAGCTTTGTGTTTTTCTTTTCCAAAACGAAAATAACGTTGAATTGACCTTTAGCGCTTTCGAAAAGTTTTGTCGGACCAAAGTGAATCACTTCCTTGATGATTGCGTTATCTAGTATATATCGCCGCAAGTTACTGGCACCAACGGCAGTAAGCCAGTACGATGTTGTGATGAAGCAAAGCAAACCGTTTTGGCGCAGCTTCGACAGCCCAAGCTCGATAAAGAAATGATAATAATCCATCTTGCCTTGATAGAATTCTCTCCCGATGGGCAGCCCCTTCGTACGGCGGAATAATTCTTTATGGTCATCCTCGCGGATGTAAGGCGGGTTGGCGAGGCAGTAATCAAAATCGTTAGACGTATAAATCTTCTCAAAGATTTTCTGTTTTGCGCTATCGCGTCCAAACCGGATAAGATGATTGCCGACGTTGTAAGTTCCGGTTTCTTCCTTTATGAATAATTCTACAGCATCGTTATAAAGAGTAAGTGAATCTCCCTGGACAACTGCAATGGGTGTTCCTTCCTTAATTATCGCTTGCTTGCGAACCGACATTTCCCTAATTACTGGAGTTAGCTGAATAAGAAGATTGATTTCTGTTATGTAATAAGGGAATGGTGATATTTCCATTCCAAATAACCCAAAGAGAATCGCTCGCCGCATAAGTTCAACATCTTCAAAAGATTTGTTCTGTGGAAATGCCATTTCACGTATGCGCCGCGCCGCTTCAACAAGAAAGCCGCCTGAGCCTACAGCAACATCTATTATTTTCTTGGGGATATATTTTTTCTTTTCTTCATTGAAGAAGGCATCATTGTTGGTAAAGCCCACACGATCCCACATGAATCGAATAACATTCCGGTCGGTATAGTACTGACCTTTATTTTGCTTATCAATGATGTCGAGTTCTTGCTCGTAGATCATGCCGAGGGCATCGTCCTTGAGCGCGCCTAAGTAGAAGTTGGCAAGTTCATATAGAGCATCGACAAGGATTGGTTCGCTTGGTTCATACCATGTGTAATTGTTCGGTGTTCGATACAGCCATTGATATTTCGCGCCGGCAAATTGAAAAGCTTGATTCAGTACCTGGCGAATTTCTTTCCCCAAATTTTGATACCACTTCTCAAATCCTCCATCCGTTAAGGTTGATTCTATGAAGCCGATATCTTCCCACATACGCGCAAGAAGAATTCGTGCCATCGTGAAATAGGCAACACGATAGAAGTAAATGTTGAGTGCACGGGCTTGTGTTGTTTTTGGAAGAGCATTAAGATAGTCATGCAATCGTTCTGGTGTAATCGAACTTTGTGTGTCGGCAAGCGATGGGTCAATTTCTTTGCTGATGAAATCAAGCTCCCGCACTATATCTTTTGCCAAATCAGGATTATGTTCCGGAAAAAGTTCAATGTTTCCCTTCTGATTGAGAGCATCCTTCTCAAACCATTCAACTATCTGTTTGAGTTTAAGTGTCAGGTGATTGACGTTCAGAGTTTCGTTACCAACCCAACCAGCGCTGTTGCATATTCGTTCTATCTTTTTCGCTGCATCGAGCGAACAATATGAGAACGTTTCAACAAAGTGCAGAAACTTATTTGTGTTTTCTTTTTCAAGAACAGTATTTTTGTTATACTTGAAATCTTTGTAGAGTGTCAGAAAGCTAAAATCGAACTCAGTAAGCTCTTCATGAGAATCTACTGTGTACACGTCCATCTCTCGCATGTTTGTGAGAACACCATAGCGAACTTTATAAAAACGGATGTAACGACTGATTTGAGGGATGTGTTTCTTGATAGTCTGTTCTGTTACAGCTGTGGACTTCGTATCGAAAAGGAAAGGATGGGTAAAAGTATCGACAGGAAGAAAGTCAGGCACGTTTCCTTCCTCGCTCTGTTCAGCCCAGATAGTTCCACCCAACGTGAAACCGAGAACATGCTCAAGAAATTTTCGAAAAAGGATTGGTTGAATCAGTTTTCGTTCATCAGAATGCGCTTGCTTAACATATTCTTCGTAATTTTTCGTTCGGCTATATTTAGAATAATCTACTAAACCGAGTATTTCAACCGTTTTCTTTACTAAACTCGAAGGATTGGTTTGCATGGGTTAAATATAAATATAGAATTTTAGAAAGGCAATCAATCAACCTATCTTAAACGATTCATAGGTGTTTCTTATAAACTCGCTCTGCGGGTTTAGTTTTAACGCTTTTTCAAACCACAACTTAGCTTTTTGTGGCGACTTACTTTTGCCTACCAAATAACTTACCGCCATATCATTGTATGCAAGACTGTTAGTCGGGTCGATCTTTATTGCTTTGTTCAACTCCGCCGAAGGCGGACTGCCCTCGGTTTCTTCGCCAATCATACAAAGCATCCAGCCGAGATTACGGTTGATTTCGGTGTGATTAGGTTCCAACTTGTCGGCAATTCTTAAATGGTGGATAGCACGCTGGAAGCTCATCGTTCTTCCTAAAGCGCAGCCGAGCAGGTAATGGCTTTGGTAAAAATCAGGTTTATAGTTTACAGCTTTTTCCAGCGGGTCGATTGCCAAAACCGGCGAGCCGAGATGCAAATACATATCTCCGATAAAACAAAGAGTCGGAACAAAATCCGGATATTCTTTTATTAATTCCTCCGCCATTTCCACAGCGCCCATAAAATCGCCAGCATCGGCCATTGATGTAGCTTTCATCATTACGTCATATATTTTGTTCTCAGACATAATATTTTCTCCTGATTAACCTTCGTGGTTCTTCGTGCCTACTCCGTGTGTCTTCGTGTAATAATAAATATGGTCTTTTGTTACATAATAATCAATCATATTATCATCTTCAACCCGGCTATCAATAGCACCGCACCCAACAGCCTTTGTAAAACCGTTGGGTTAAATTTATATGCGCCGAGCCGTGAACCGATTTGTCCGCCGGCGACAACAACAATCCCCAATATCAAAATTATATCCCAATGTATTGTATACGACAAGACCTTGGCAAACAAACCGCTGAGGGAATTCAAAACGATGAAAGCTGAAGAAACAGCCGCCGTCTTTTTTACATCAGCCCAACCCATCAATAATAATAACGGACTGAGGAAAATTCCACCTCCAATACCTGTAATGCCTGCAAGAATTCCCAATAAAAAACCGACTGGAATACCTATCAGAAATATTCTATCTCTCACTTTTTCCCAACGCGATTCCAATTGATTCTTGACTAATAATAGTCGGAAGCTTGCTAACAGCAAAACCCCACCTAAAATAATTATAAATACATCTTGCGGGACTTTAATTAGGCCACCGAAAAACGCACCCGGAATTGAGCCGATTATAAATGGCAACAAAAGTTTATAATTAAAATGTTTTGCACGATAGTAATTAATAAACCCGCCTACCGCAACAATAATGTTTAGGACTAACACTACTGGGGCAATTTCGGATCGGGCTACACCGAGTAAAGCAAACAAAGCTAAATAACCCGAAGCGCCGCCGTGTCCAACACTCGAATATAAAAACGCAATTATCAAAAACAATGGAAGGACTTCCCATGATAGACCAAACTCAGCCAATATCGACTCCCAATTTTTCAATATGAATGGTTTCAACTTTAATTGGTGAACGAACAACTTCACACACATCTCCAACCTGAAGCGTTCCTCCTTTAATCACTCTTGCAAATATTCCCTCACGCGGCAATACACAATCCCCTGCTTTGTAATATATTGCGCACTTTGAGTGACATTCTTTTCCGATCTGTGTTATTTCCAATTCTGCATTTCCAATTATTATTACGTCGCCTACGTGTAAACCGGGAATATCGATAAATTCTGTTGTGATGTTTTCCGCAAATGCACCGGGACGCACGTTCAATCCCTTCGCTCGCATTTTCTCAATGCTTTCTATTGCGAGGAAACTCACCTGACGGTGCCACTTGCCGGCGTGGACATCCCCTTCAATTCCCCAGTCTTCTATTAACTTCACTGAATCAACATTTGTTTTAGGGATACCTTTTTTCTTGCTGATGTTGAGAGCTATCACTTTGCCTAAATGTTTGTCATTAGTCATTGGTCATTCGTAAATAGCTTAGAGCGCAGAGCAAAGAGCATCATATATTTGAAATCCTCTGCGTTCTTTGCGCCTTTTTTGCGCACTTTGCGGTTTATAAAAAAAGTTTAACCGCAAAGAACACAAAGTATACACAAAGGTCGCAAAGGGTTTTATCTTGAGTTTTATGTGTTTCGTTGTTTGTCTCTTGTCGTTAAATCTTTTAATCATTTCAATCTTATAATCTTGTAATTTTGCTATCTTGCAATATTTTAATGAATCAACTCAACTTTAACTTTAGTGCCTTTATTTAGGAGTTCCATTTCCATCGGAAAATATATCAAGCAATTCGCCTCAACCATTCCGCCTAACATGTGCGAGTCTTGTCCTTTGGTTGCTGAGACAGTTAATTCACCGTTTTCAGTAGTATTTAATTTCGCACGGACGAATTCCAATCTCTTCGATCTCTTCTTCAAGTCATGTTCTAACCTCGCAAACAAAATTATGGGCTTATGCTCTAACTTGCCCATTACTTTTTGTATTGCCGGTTCTACTAATCTGCTAAACACCAACAGCGAAGCAACCGGATTGCCAGGTAAACCAAAAACCAATTTCTTCCCTTTTACACCAAAGTAAGTCGGCTTGCCAGGCTTCATAGCAATACGCCAAAATATTTTCTTCACTCTTAACTCATCAAAAATATCCTGAACATAATCATACTCACCTACCGAGATTCCACCGGAGACAAGCAGTATATCGGCAGATTCTAATCCAACTGAAATCTTTTTAAGCAAATCATTTTTATCGTCCTTTGCAATACCTAAGTTTATCGCATCAATATCCATTTCCTTTAAAGCGGATGAGAGTGTATAAAAGTTTGAGTCATAAATTTGTCCCGGTTTAATTTTCTTGTCGATTTGGACAAGCTCGTTTCCTGTTACCAAAACAGCGACTTTCGGTTTCTGGAAAACTTTAACTTTACGAATCCCAAATGTCGCGAGTAAACCAACTACAGCAGGACTTATAAAAGTATTTGTCGCAATTGCTTTATCGCCTTTCTTAAATTCTTCGCCTTTGTATCTAACGTTATCACCGTGCTTTGTTGATGTTTTAAAAATAATCTTGTCTCCGTTTTGATTGGTAAATTCTTTCATCACAAC
>JAHJRJ010000004.1 GCA_018830765.1 Bacteroidota bacterium
ATATCTTCTACTTCGAAAGAAAGGTGGTGAATTCCTTCGCCTTTCTTCTCTATGAATTTTGAGATTGGAGAATCTGCTGAAGTTCCTTCCAACAATTCAATGTGTGCTCCGCCTACTTCTAACATCGCAACATTTACTTTTTGATCGATAACAGATTCTAAATGAATATCTTTAACATCGAATAATCTTTGGAAAGTATCTGTGGAATGCTTTAAGTTTTTAACGGCAATTCCGATATGAGATAGATTTTTGAACATAAGGTTCTAACTTTTTTTTGAGTAAAATAATGCTGTCTGCTGGGTTAATATATGAAAATGGTGTGAACTGAGCAACTAAATAATACTCCCTCATCTAATCTTCAAATCTATTAATCTTTCAATGTTCCAATCTTTTAATCTTTTAATCTTTTAATCTTTCAATCTTTTAATCCTCCGATTCGTAATCACGCCCAAAGATTTCTATCAAGCGTCCGGTATTGGATCGCTTCGCTGATGTGTTCAGGACGAATATCAGCAGAGTTTGCGAGGTCGGCGATTGTGCGGGCAACTTTCAGGATGCGGTCGTAAGCCCGCGCCGATAAACCGAGTTTTGTTATAGCCATTTTTAGCAACTCTTCACCACCTGAATCAACCTTGCAATATTCACGAATGTCTTTCGATTGCATTCCCGCATTAGCAAAAATTCCCTTTTTATTTTTAAATCGTTGCATTTGTATTTCACGCGCAGCAGTCACTCGTTCACGTATTTTTTCCGACGGCTCGCCCGAATTTTTGCTGGACAATTCTTTGTATTTCACTGCCGGCACGTCGATATGAAGGTCAATTCTATCCAACAACGGACCCGATATCTTTGCCATATACTTTTGAATTTGCATCTGTGTGCAAGTGCACTCCTTACCCGGGTCTGTGTAATATCCGCACGGGCAGGGATTCATCGCACAGACGAGCATAAAATTTGCCGGAAATTCGAGCGTCATTTTAGATCGGCTGACAGTCATTCGTCCGTCTTCCAACGGTTGACGAAGAACCTCAAGCACGTTGCGCGCAAACTCGGGGAGTTCGTCCAGAAATAGAACTCCGTGATGAGATAACGAGATTTCGCCGGGACGGGGAATCGTCCCTCCTCCGACAAGCGCGGCGTCGGAGATTGTATGATGCGGTGAACGAAAAGGTCGTGTCGCAACAAGCGCGGAATTAGGGGGCAGTAAACCGACGATCGAATGTATCTTTGTAGTCTCAATCGCTTCTTCGAATGTCATCGGCGGCAGCACAGTCGGCAGTCGCTTTGCAAGCATTGTTTTACCCGAACCGGGCGGACCAATCATGATTATGTTGTGTGCACCGGCAGCGGCAACTTCGAGTGCGCGCTTTACATTTTCCTGACCTTTCACATCGGCAAAATCTGTAAGGTACTGCTGCTCCTGCGCAAAAATTTCTTTCATATCGATGTGGAAAGGTTTTAACAATTCGTATTCGCCGTTTAAAAAATCAATCGTCTCCGATAGCGTTGCCATCGGATACACTTCGATACCCTCCACCATCGCAGCTTCTTTGGCGTTTTCTTTCGGAAGTATCACACCTCTCAGATTTTGTTTTTTAACTTCCACGGCAACCGGCAAAGTTCCGTGAATGGGTCTAAGCGACCCGTCCAACGCGAGTTCACCTAATATTACAAAAGTTTTTAGTAAATCCGGTTTCACTTTATCAATCGCGGCAAGAATTCCGATGGCGATAGGTAAATCGTAAGCAGACCCTTCCTTCTTAATATCGGCAGGCGCCAGATTAATGGTGATGCGAAGATTGGGAAACTTGATGTTTGAGTTTTTAATAGCGGCAGTAACACGCTCGCGGCTTTCTCGGACAGCATTGTCGGGCAAACCGACGACAATAAAACTATGGATCGCTTGATCGATGTGAGTTTCGACCTGAACAAGATGCGCGTTTATTCCATAAGTTGCACTACTCAGCACTTGTGAGAACATATTCCACCCTTCCAAATATTATTTGAACGCCCGGGAGACGGATAAAAAAGCTGATTGAATATAAATAAGAAATGATAAAAATCAAAAAGCCAGCCTGCAATTAGTAAGCCGGCTTGGGTTAAAGTCAAAACATAACCCGAATCATTTGATACTATTAATTGATTTTATTATAATTCAAGCAATTTCCATCCTGCAACTCCTTCACTACGTTCAGTCGCTCAGGATGGAATCGATAAGTGAGTGTCACTCTGAGCGATTCCGCCGCAGTTTGGCGGAAGAGTCGAAGAGTGTGAAGAGCTTGAGAATGGTAACGGTCACCTGAGCCGTCGAAGACTACAAAAGGCAGGAAAACAGCCTTCGACTCCGTCCCAAAAAATGGGACTTCGCTCAGGCTGACATCAATGAATGGGTGTCACTCTGAGCGGAGCGAAGCGAAGTCGAAGAGTGCGCTCAAAGTTCTGATAGAACATAATGGAGAAATAAGTTTTGTAAAAATATTTATTATATTTAACGAAAATAATACATGACAGAAGCTCACAACAAAATCAAACAATTAGTTAAGCATTTCAAGGAACAGGAAATAACTTATCTTTCGCCCGGTTATCAGGAGTCGCAGGTAAGGCAAGATTTTATTGATAAGTTCTTTACCGCTCTTGGTTGGGATGTAACACATGATTTCCAAAAGAATCCTTACGAGCAGGAAGTAAAAATAGAGAACAAGGTGCAGGCAGCCGGCTCGCAGCGCCGCGCCGACTATGCCTTTTTTATCGCACCTAACTTCCGCGATGTTAAATTCTTTGTAGAAGCAAAGAAACCATCGCGCAACCTGTCCAACCCTAACGATTATTACCAGGCTATTCGCTACGGCTGGAATTCA
>JAHJRJ010000066.1 GCA_018830765.1 Bacteroidota bacterium
AGTAAAGTCGATCGATCTATGAGTTTGGTTGACGGAACTGGACGATTGCCGCTCTGCTTCGAAGCCCTTATCTTCTCAGCCAGTTTTTTCGTTTGTAGAGGTGCCGCTTGCAGGAACTCGTCTACTGTCAAATTCTCTGCGGGTGAGATTTCTCTCATTAGTATCCTTTCTCTGGCGTATCAAGCATAAGGCGGCAATGACGCATAACGGCGAGCGGGAAGTACGCAGTGCGCGCAAACGAGAGCGTTGTTTGCGAACGCTTGCAAGCGCACGCATTGCCGTACTTCTTGAAGATGTGCGACGTTCGCGAAGCGAACAAGCACATCGAGGGTGAAAACCCGCTCGCCGATGTTCGGACGTTTATGAGTGAAGCGGAACGCTTCGCGAATGTCCGAACATCTATTGTAAAAACGCAATATTGCATTATTATTTTTTTTATTTGAATTTAAATATTGTTTCGATTTTCTTAAAAACTTAAACCGTCGTTACACAAAACCAATCAGCACTGCATTATCATCAAATCGTTATCAAATTTAACAACGGTATCATATCAAAATTTTTAGTAAGTTTCAAGAAAAATGTTGCATCATATGTTGGGACAAACACAATTGTCGTCTAAGAAAAAGGGAGCGATTTTTTTTTACCGTTATGTGTTAGTTGTATCCCAGTAAGTAATTACGAAAATTTGCGAAGAACACACTTATGGTGCTAGCTATTACCGACCTATCTAATTCTTACCTCGATTCTTTTGATGTCGCTGAAGAATGAGTTTCCCCATCCAATCAGGTTTCCGTCCTCAAAGACTATCGGAGTTAACTCGTCATCACTAATCACACCGTCACGTTGTTTTACATCGGTGTAATAAAAGAGGGTCTCGTAAGTTTTTCCTGACTGACCTCGAAATGTTTCGATTTTGTATGGATTCGTAACCAGTTCAGGTTCGCCACCTGTGTTTATTGTTTCTGTACCCATTATTGATAAAACTTCACTTTTGGTCATCCCAATTTTCAATTGATTAAGCTGAACCCGATTTTTGGCTGTTATTGCATCGAACGACGCGCATCCCATTAGAATTACAATTAATACTAATAATGCTTGGTACATTTTATTCATAAATTCTCCTTACTGAAAACCTGGCGCTGTAACCTAAACGATGCAGTAGGCGATTAAACAGTTGATCTGCACCGCATGAAGCGAAGCAATTGCTCATAACGTTGCGCGAGAAAAACGCAGTGGACGGACTCCGAGTGTTTTTCTCGGAGGACGGACATTGAAGTTTTTCCCGATGTTGTGCGCCGTTCGCGCAGCGAACGGCTGCTTGCACAACTAGGGCGAAGCCCGCGCAACGTTGTTACGCCGCTTATGAGCACAGCACGCAGTGCTGCGCGAATGGCGTAGCAACTTCTGTAATAACGCAATATGTTTTATTTCTTGTATTTTTAAATGTATAAATTGTTTTTAATTTCTTAAAAACTCAAACCGCCGTTAAACACCCCATCTCGATACTCCATTATCATTGAATTGTTATAATATTTAACATCGGTATTATATAAAAATAGTTTTAAAAATCCAAAACACAAAACAATAGTTGCCCTAAGCCTGTCCCGAGCGTAGTCGAAGGGTCAAAATTTTTAGAATCGTCAAGAGAAATTTTCTTCATTTGGCTTTAATAAATATCGAAAATCGAATATCTAACATCGATTGACTATCTATTCTAACGCTCCAATCACCGCATCGTGCAAAGCAGGTCTAACTTTTGCAATCTTGTTATTAGCGCGAGTGGGGTAAACACGGTTTGTTAGAAATATCACAAACAAATTTCTTTCAGGATCAATCCAAATCGATGTTCCGGTAAAACCAGTATGACCAAAAGATTTATTGCTCAACAAATTTCCGGCTGAAGAGTATCCATTCAACGTTTTAAAATCCCAACCAAGACCCAGTTTTGTTTTTAGATTTTTTCGTTCAGTAAAAAGTTTTATAGTTTCCGGCTTAATATATTGAACTCCGCCATAGCTTCCGCCATTCATAATCATCTGCACAAAAACTGCAAGGTCGGATGCGGTAGAGAAAAGTCCTGCATGACCCGCTACACCTCCAAGAAGAACTGCCGTCTCATCATGAACAGTTCCGTGTATAAGTTTTTTCCGCCAGATAGTATCAAGTTCTGTGGGTGCGGTTCGCTGTAAAACTTCAACAGGCGGATTATAGAAAGTGTTCATCATAACAAGTGGTTCAAAAAATTCTGTTCGTAAGTAAGTATCGAGAGATAAACCGGTAATCCGTTCTATAATCTTACCCAATATAATGAATCCGAAATCGCTGTAAACAGTTGAGTCGCCCGTTTTATAAATTAATTCTGAATTGTAAATCGAATCGAGAACTTCCGAAGAAGTGTTGCAAGTCAGATAAAACTTTTGCCAAGCCGGTAAGCCGCTGTTGTGGAGAAGTAAATTTCTAATAGTAACATTCTCCTTACCAAACTTGCCAAACTCCAGCAGATATACGGAAGCTCTCGCATCTAAGTCAATCTTACCTTCGTCGTTCAGCTTCATAATTGCGGCAGTCGTGCCGATAACTTTTGTCAGAGAAGCAATATCGTATAACGTCGAATCGGTAACTTCCGCAGAGCCGGTTGAGTAGTCGAGAACACCGTAGTTATTTTTATGCAGTATCTCGCCATCTTTAACAATGATCAGTTGCGCTCCCGGGAAAGCCGTGTCTTTTATTGCACTTTTTATCAACGCATCTACTTTTCTAAACTTTCGGTCAAGTGATTGCTCGAATATCTTGTCCTCATACAGCGTGCTTTTTGCGATTGATATACCCCTTCCGTAGTTAAACATACCTGGTATAGTTACCGGCAATTTACCTTCCGCTTTTATTTCACCGAAGAGAACTTCAACAGCGGCTTCAACAGAAAGCTCGCCGTCCGAGTATGCAAACATAACCGCATCAGGGTTTTTTATTACGCCAACTACATACGGAGTTCCGAATGAGATTACTAAATTTTTTGCGCGCTTTCCGTGTCCACTTGTGGCAGAGTTGATGAAATCAATCAAATGCTGCTGTAAACCTAACGGATTTAATCGGCTTTGAGTTTTGACGAACAGGGCGAATATCGCCACATCCGAAGATTTGATTTGAGATGAAGCAGCATCAAAATCAATTTTGTTGCTGCGTGGCGATAAGTGGATTGTTTGCGCCACGGATCTTCGTGTCCGTATTTGTGAAAGTAAATAATCGCTCGCCCTTTCATTCAGATTGGGATTGGACGAACGATTAATATCGGTTCTGTAATCATCGGTATCGCTTATTATGATTAGCGTTGTTTTCTTTCTCGGTTGAAGGGGAATTACTTTTTCGTTCTTAGCAACGGTTATTGAAGCTTGAGCAATCTGTTTTGCAATTTGCCAGTGTTCAGGTTTACTCACTGTTTCTGAAACTTTGTTCAGGTCAACTAATCGGTTCTCATCTAATTTCAACCATTGTTTGATTGCCAAAATTTTAGTCACAGAGCTGTCAATCCGGCTCTCCGAAATTCTACCCTTAAGCACCGCATCTATTATCGCTTCTATTGCTACATCCTCATCGGGTGGAAGCAGCAAAATATCAACACCTGCTTCAACCGCACGAATTGCTGCTTCATCAATACTGATAACTTTTGTAACGCCTTTCATCTCCAGTGCATCGGTTACAATTAGTCCTTTAAAGCCAAATTCATTTTTCAGTAGGTTTGTAGTAATACTTCTCGATATCGAAGCGGGTAATCTTTTTTCCTTTTCAAGCGCCGGAACTTCCAAATGAGCAGTCATTACGCTCATTACACCTTTATCTATTAAGTATTTGAATGGATAAAGTTCGACGCTATCCAA
>JAHJRJ010000067.1 GCA_018830765.1 Bacteroidota bacterium
CGCTGTTGTTCATCGGGTCTATGTTGTCGTAGAATCCATACTCGCCGTAAACTGGATATAATGAAATCATATTTTTGAGATTTTTAATAACAGCTTCAGGGTTGTAAGAGATGGCGAGAATTGATGCATACGGAGAAATAATTTCCGAAGTATAACCTCCTTTTTTTGTGCCTATTGATGGCACACCGAACTCGCCGTATTTTCCGTCAGGCGTGCTCGAAGGTGATAATCCCCAAATCGGATACTTCAATGTATTGAGGGCATAGTCTATATGAATCTCTATCGCGGTTTGGTTATTCTTTCCAATCCCTAAAGGTGCAATAATTCTTTCATTTACTAATAAGCTCGGCATAAGATATTCAAAAAGACTGCCTCCCCAAGAGGGAAAAATTTTTTTACCACAATAAGTGTAGTAACCTTCGAAATAATTAATATTGTTGTAAGATTTCCATTTCCCTATCGGTTTTTGTTCTTGTTCGAATTCTGCCGAGAGAGTTCTTTTTTGATAATACCAACTCTCCGGAGGTAAAGTATTTTGAGATAGAGCAAAATAGGTAATTATTCGGGATTCACTGCATAGCAACTCATAGTGATAAGGGCTAAAAGTATTTTGTTTTGCATCATAACCCAATCGAAAATGTTTTAGCGAATCGTTATATAGCCAGGCGAAGTCGGCCAATTTTATTAATGTATCACATTCTTTTCCGAACTCATCAGGGTAAGTCAAACTCAGTACAGCGAGACTAGAATAAAACCAAGCTGCATCTATCGAAGATATAAAATAATTTGAATTAGTTCTAGATCTAATATCGTACCAATTGAAATAAAATCCGTTATACGTAGGGAGGCTTTTTACTGTTGAAATTGTCTTTTGGATTCTGAAAATGGCTTGCTCATCGTTTATAAAGCCTAATTCTTTTGCACAGATAACTGAAAGAATGTAAAATCCGATGTTTGTGATAGAAGTATAGTCGGCTATTTGTCTCTTGGCAATCTTGATATTATCGGGTATTAAACCCGATTCAACATAAACCGAGTTCTCAAAGAATTTCCAGGTATCTTCAGCAATCTGGGTCAAAAATTTATTATCGGATAAATTTGTATCCGGCGGTTGGGCTAACAAACTGACAGGGAAATATAACAAACTATCCGAGCTAATATTTGCAATAAGGTTAGGTTGTATTAAGATAAAAAATAAAAATGCAAATTTTTTTTTAGCAAGATTCATAATTTTTAACCGAGAATAACTTCAATCGATAACTCAGATTTTTCGGAAGGTGCAATAGTATTCGATTTCGTTTCGATACCGTCTACCTTAATAGATTTTATTTTTCCTTTTGAATCTTTAAGATTAGTAACGGCGATATTATAAATTGTTCCACGAAAAGTTCTTCGAATAGAGAAACCATTCCAATCGTTGGGAATGCAGGGGTCTATAATTAAACCTTCTTCGGAAGCCCTTACACCTAATATCCAATCGACGATAATTTTTTGAAGCCAAGCTGCTGATCCTGTATACCAAGTCCAACCGCCCATGCCATAATCTATCGAATCAGGTCCATCTATGTTACCTGGGGTTACATAAGGTTCGGCTTTATATTTATCGGCGTCTTGGCTATTATATATAGGAGAGATTCGTTTCCAAATGTCAAATGCATTTTCAGGTTGTTTCAATAGACAAAAAGCCCAGATTGACCAAGTAGCGGCGTGCATATAAACTCCGCCATTCTCTCGGCATCCTGCAGCGTATCTTGTTAAATAACCGATGTATTTATCGGGTTTAGAATAAGCGGGAGACAAAAGTAAAGGCCCATTTTTTTTGATAAGGTGTTTTTTTACAGCTTCCATCGCTAATGATTGTTTTTCTGAGTTTGCAATTCCGCTGATGACTGCCCAACTTTGTGGATTTAAATGTATTTTCCCTTCCGAACATTTTGCGCTGCCTATCAAATCACCATTATCTTTAGTTGCTGCATAGAACCATTCCCCATCCCAAGCATGTGTATCAAATGCTGTTTTGAGTTCTTCACTTTTATTATGGTAGTGGGAAGCAACTTCAGTTTTACATTTGTTTTGTGCGATTAGATAAAATTCTTTGAGAATGTAATAAAGGAACTCTGCAAGCCAAATCGATTCGCCTTTCATTTCAAGACCTACAGCACTTAGTCCATCGTTCCAATCACCTGCGCCAATCAGTGGAAGTCCTCTTTCGCTGAATCTACTCAATACTTTGTCGATGGCTCTACAACAATGTTCAAATAGTGTTTCTTTCAAACCCTCGTTCTTATAATACTCTACCTCCTCATCTAGAAAACTGTAGTTATTTGTTTCTTTTAAGTAATGTATAATCAAGAACGGGAGCCATAATAAGTCGTCTGTCATCTTGGTTTCGAGACCTATTTCTGTAATTGGATGCCACCAATGTAATACTGTGCCATCTGCCAACTGGTGCCGAGCGTGAAGCTTAATTTGTTTCTCTGTTAGCGTCGGGTCTATCGGTAGAAACACTAAACTATCTTGCAATTGATCTCGAAATCCGTAAGCACCGCTTTGTTGATAATAAGCTGTTCGCCCCCATAGTCGACACGAGATAGCTTGATAACGAAGCCATTTATTCACCATAAAGTTTAATGCCTGATCGGGAGTATCAACAGATAGAGTTCCGAGCAATTTCTCCCATTTCGATTTTACTTGAGAAAATGCTTTATCAATTTGCTCGTCGGTTTTATAATTTGTTAACGTCTTTTCAATATTTTCGCGATTTTCTTTTAATCCGAGATAAAATGCCAACCTTTCACTTTTCTTGTTGCTCAAATTTATATTGACCCTCAGGCTCGCTATTGGGTCGTGCCAAGCACCTGTCTTTCGTGTAAGATTCCCAGTAATCACAGCAGAAGGTTGGTTTAAACTTCCATAATTACCTAAAAAAGTTTCTTTATCCCCTTCAAACGAGGAAACTTTTTTATTCGATGCAAAAAAGCTCTTGTATGGATATTCTATATTCCAATGTCCTTTATCTCCTAACGCAACTTCCCACAATCTTTTTCCGGCTATTATCGAATTCAATTTTTCATCAAACTCAGTCTCAATAAAATTTTTATGGAATTCGCGATGATGATCAGCTGATGTTCCTAAACACCACTCGAAGTACGTGAACAAAGAAAGATTTACTTGTTTCCCCGTATTATTCGATACCTTAATATCCCATATTTCAAGTGTGTCGTTGAAAGGGACGAAAATAGTGTACTCAATTTTTATCCCTTTATATTCTGATACAAATCGAGTGTAACCGATACCGTGTATGCATTGGAAATGGTCGAGTTCCGTTTTTACGGGTAGCCAAGTTGGGCTCCAAAATTCACCAGTAAGTTCATTCTTGACATAAATAAATTTTCCCCAATTGTCTTGAACCAAATCCTGATGCCAGCGGTTTATTCTGTTTAATTCAGAGTGAGTGAGCCAGCTAAAGCCGCCGCCGACTTGCGAAATAGTTAAGCCATATTCTTCGTTTGAAATAACGTTAATCCAAGGCTTTGGAGTTTTAGGTGATGTGATGATGTATTCACTTCCATCTTCGATAAAATATCCGTATTTAGTAAAAAATTTTTTCATTATTATCTCGAAAAACAGGTTAGAAATTAAATTCGACACTTAAGCGATGAACTGATTTTAATCTGCCAAAATCTGCAAAAGCGTAATCAAGTTTTATTGGCACTGTTTCTGTAAAATAATATACTAATCCTAAGCCAGCAGCAAATCCTTCTTCACTTTCATTTTTGAAAAGTGATTTGTAACCTCCTCTAAAGAATATTCTTTCACGGAAACCATACTCACAACCAAAGTTTATGTATTCGTTATAATCGTTCGGATGGTTTGCGTCGACGCTAATTGTGAAATTGTGTAGCTCGGTATTAACAATTTTCATAGACGTTCCGACCCGAAATAAAAGCGGCAGGTCCCACTCGTCCATCTTTAAGTCGGCAAATATTTTATCGTTACCGCCATATTCGTTCGGGTTATAATCGTAATGAACAAAATTATCTTTGCCGTCGAATCTCATTTTTGAACCTACGTTCGATACGCTCATGCCGAGTTGTAATCCCTGTATATCGGTAGCGTATAAGATACCAACATCGAACGCAATCGTCGATGACTGCATATGCCAAATATTTTGGCCTACGTACTTTGCGGTAAATCCGATGCTGAATTGGTTAGAAACATTCATACCGTAGGTTAAACCCAGCGCATAATCTGAAGCGCTAAACATTTCACCCGTTCCTTCCGGGTATAATTCAGTCCTTACCGGCATATCCGACATTGTCAATGTAGTGTAACTTAATCCGAGGGAATGTTGGTCGTTGAGTTGAATAATAACTCCGGCGAAATCGAGATTTGTTTCAGCCAGCCAATCGGTGTGCGAAAATGTTGCTGCATTAGCTTTTAATTTCGCTATTCCCGCCGGGTTCCAATAAAGAGCCGATGCGTCGTTAGCTTGTGAAACGAAAGCACCTCCCATGGCGACTGATTTTGCACCGAGCTCAATCTTTAAGAATTGAGCAGATGTTGTTCCTGAAAATACTTGTGCTTTCGTATTCTCATTTAAAAAGGATATTAATGTTATGAGAAATATTAATTTTTTTATTTTCATACTGCACCTCACTTTATCACGGCGA
>JAHJRJ010000068.1 GCA_018830765.1 Bacteroidota bacterium
GTGGTAGAGAAAATAACGTTCGAATGCTGCGGCTTTCCTAGAGGCGGTTTGAGTTATATCTGAGCTCGGATTTTCTGATTTCGCTTTGTCGTAATAGAATTTTGCCCCGGTATAATCATGCATTTTGCTTTCATAATAAACACCTCGGTTGTAAAAACTCTTTGCTGCAGCATCGGTTCGCTTGTATAATGAATCCACCATCTCGTATTGGCCGAGCGCTTTTTCAAAATTCCCCATCGCAGCATAAGCGTTTGCGATTTCGAGTTCAACTTGCGATTGTAAATCGGGTGGATATTGCTCATCATATAAATCTTCGAATTCATTAAAAGCTTCTTTATACTTTCCAAGAATGCTAAGTGTCTTTCCATAATTTAAACGTGCTCGAAACTTCAAATTATAATCAGGTTTATATTCGAGGACTTGAGAGTACAACTTGTTGGCGTTAGCATAATCACCCATATTTTCCAACGAACGAGCGCGTTGATAGCAAGCACTCGCTCTCAAAAATTTATCCCCTTTAATATCTATTGCATTTGCGAACGATTTTTCAGCCCGTGTAAAATCTCCCGACTCAAAATATATTTGTCCGGCAAGCAAGTAACTCTCTACGGCAATATCTTCCTCATCTTCTTCAACCGCGAGTTGAATATACTTGTGAATATAAGATAACGCATCGTTAGGTTGTTGCTCGTAGTATAAAGATTTTGCGGTAAGCAGATGAGCTTTCCAGATATAAGGGCTTTTGGGAAAATTAGCAATCAGCTCTGAAAATTTTTTCATTGCTAATTCATAGTCGCCTTGGTAATAATATGCTTCACCAATCATGATTATAGCATCATCTACCCATCTGCTTCTCGGATAAAATTGTATTATCTTCGACGCTTTTTCGATTACAATGGTTAGTTTATTACGGGCGGTTTGATTGATGGTGTATTTGGCAAAATAGTTCGTATCCTTAGATTTTGGCGGCGATTTTTCGATTTCTGCTATCGCTTCATCGAAAGTCTTCTTCGTGTTATAGTAAGTATTGAAGTAACCCATAGTATTTTCGTAGCGGGTGCTAAAATATTCACCGATAGGACCCGAACATCCGATTAATGAAGAGAAGACCAAAAGGATAAAAATTCTAAAATGCAGGAGGTGTTTTATAGTCATATATGATTTAATTGACTTTGTTTAACTAATTTTCTTTTTAATATTACAGAATATTTTACGAAAAAGCAAAGTAACAAGGATAGAATTGCTTAGATGAATTTTTATGCGAGGGGAGTAACTATTGGTATCTCAATTTTAATGGGAAGGACGGTGTATTTATTTTTAATGATAATTACAACTATGCCAGTCTCGAAACGTGCTTTTAAAATTAATTGCGATGATCTGGAAGCAACTACAGTTACTTTTTCCTTGCCCTCGCTTACTATGTATTTGACTTCGGGCTTTTTAAATGGGACAGCAAATCCAAATCGATTCAATCCGACAACATTTACAGTTACTGTAGAAGTTCCGTCTGGGTATAGGGATGCCGGGTTAGAATTTACGCTTATAGTCTCGATTGTCATTACCAGTTTAGTAGTTAATACTGCTAAAATAAACAAAATTACCGATGTGATTAATTTTATTTCAAATCTGCTCATATAAAGACTGTCTATTTTAAACCTTTTTCAATTAATAACGTCAAAGATATTAGAAATCCATAAACAACATTACCATAAATAATATAAAGGAAATTTAAAATGAAAAACAAAGTTGCAATTGTTGGTTTAATTTTAGCAATACTTTTGGCTTTCCCCACTGCAAGCATATCTCAATCAGAAAAAGAGATCAAAATAATTAAAAAAATGGGGCCGATGCACGAAAAAATGGAAATTACTGAGGATATGTTTATCGACCGGGCACCATTCATTGAGAAACTGAAATTAACAGAAGACCAAGAAAAACAAGTCAAAAAAATGCGTTTAGAATTAGAGAAGAAACAAACTGATGCACAGGCAAAAGTTCGAACCGCGAATATCGAACTAAAAGAGCTGTTTGCTGCTGATAATTTGGATAAAACTGCAATAGAAAAAAAGATTAAAGAAATTGCAGAACTCAGAACAAAGCTACATCTGAACCGACTCGACCATTGGTTTGCAGTTAATAAAATTCTGAATCCGGAACAGCA
>JAHJRJ010000069.1 GCA_018830765.1 Bacteroidota bacterium
TAAATATGAAAAAACTAAGGATAAAAATATAAGCAGCACAAAAATTAATTATCTACCTTTAACAATTGGGGTACTTCTATCAATCGTATTAGTTTTGGCATGCCTAAAAATAAAAGTCATCACAGGTCATAAGACTATGTTGAGGATAATAAAGCAGGCATTCATTACTAAGTTGTCCCTGATAATCGGTATAGCATTTGGTATAATTTATGCTTTCATATGCCTACTTCTTGGCAATAAGATAGCGTTCGCAGCTAACCGCTGGATAGTTAAAACAACTGTATTAGATCTTCTGGTTATTTTGGTTATGGCTTTTTTAATTGCAGTTGTGATGGCCCTTTTTACCTATGCTATTGTTAGATGTGGCATTACCAAATCAAAAAAGTCTGGAGTTGGGCTTTTAGGAATATTATTTGCATTACTTGCATCATTTGGCGCTTGTTGTGGACCAATTATTATTTCACTAATCGGTGTTGGAGCTTCCATGATTTTAGCTAAATATAGTGGTTTATTTGTATCTGTTTCCATTATTGTATTAGTAGGAGGTATAATTCTTAGTATGAGAACTATAGAAAAAGAGGAAGAATGTGTGTGTTGTACCCCTGATGACTACATTAAATTAAAGAAAGAAAAATGAGAGGGGGTGAGGAGCCATGACCGAACGTCTTTGCAAAGTCACGGGCAAAAAGCTAAACTTTTCCAAGGATTGTAAGAATTGCAAGTATTTAAAACCTCGGGGAAAGAGAAGCTGTTGCACCTATAAAGGATCCACAAAAAAGAGTTGTAGCAAATAATGGCAAGTAAAAGAAGCGGGTTCGCAACTTCACTTAACATCGGCTAAAAGGCTCACTTCGTTCGCCCAAATTGCCCTTCAAGCAACTTCTTTTAGCCGCGATACATTATACGCAATTGAGTCCTTAGAAACAAAAATTGAGGAGAGGTAATATGATAAATAAAGAATGTTGTAAACCCGGCGAAGAAAAAAGAGCAGAAAACTGTATGGTTTGTGGTGCGTCCTTGGAATACTTAGAAACTGCTGTGGGTGTTGTCTGTAACTACTGCGGAAAGGAAGAAACTGGGTATGTACGCTGTCCTAAGGGACACTATGTCTGCGACGAATGTCACGGAAAAGGTGCATTTGATCTCATCAGTGACATTGCCCTCGCCACAGAGGAAAGGGATCCACTTTCCATAGCCGAGCTTCTTATGGCTCATCCTAAGATACCGTTTTTAGGTTGTGAGTATGCCCTCATTGCTACTGCCTCACTATTAGCGGCGTTAAAGAATGAGGGATCTTTGGGAGTATCCGATGAGCAAATCAGTGAGGCAATGAACCGAACACAAAAACAATCCATGCCGCCGTACTGTGCCCTCACTGGCGTCTGTGGTGTGTCCATAGGGATCGGTGCTGCCTTTAGTGTCATTCTGGGGGCGGCATGTCCCAAGGATAGGGAATCTGCCATTACCATGCACATTGTAGCACGGACAATTGATACTATCGCTAATGATGTAGGCCCAATGTGTTGTAAAAGTTTTGTTAGAACTGCTCTTGGTGTAGGCTACAATTCAGCGAAGGAGTACTTCAATGTTCATTTGCCGATTCATCGGGAAAAGATTTCTTGCTTTCATTCTAATAAAAAACATCGTAACTGCAGAAAAGAGAAGTGCCTCTACTTCCCTAAAACTGCATAATGGGATTTATGATGTTAATGCAAATGGACTCAATAGCGTATAACACAGCATATACGCTTCGGATTTTTCAGAACCTCGCCCTTCGGGACATCGCTCCCTTCGGTCGCAACGTCGCATATGCTGGGAACGTTAGCTGCCATTGCAGTCAAAGAAAGGAGCAAAAACAATGGAACTCGTCGTCTACAGAGAAACAAGGCCCGGCATTCTTCTCCTGCTGCGCGAGGCAGTTGTCGATCTAGCACTGGAGTCACTCTGCGACAAGCTGGAAACTCTCAAGGGAGTCGGCAAGCCCCGATTTTATCGGGGCAAGACCGCTACGTTCGCCCCATTCATTCGGAAGGATGTCGCTGGCTATGATGACATTTCTCTCAGAGCTGTGATTGGGATAGTATACGAAGTCCCGGATCAAGAACTCAATCGCTCATTAGTGGATTGGGCCTTTGAGGACTTGTTTGACTTTCTTTCCACTTCGCCCGGCACCTGGGATCTCGACTATAGAGGTGAAACAACCGACTCGGGCTTCGCGTATGATTTTAGACTCCATAAGAGCGTTCCCCTTAATCTGAGTTCAACAGAGCGTAATGCCAAGCCTCCGGACAAGAATCGCGACAAAACTGAAAAGCAAGGTAAAAAGAAGGAAACAAAGCCAGTTGTCCGGAAGGACGGCGATTACGCTACCTGTGATTGTTGTGGGAAACGAACTTATCGCGACAATATTGCAGGACGTTGGCTGCGTTGTCCAAGTTGTCAAACGCTTGTGTGCTTTGAGTGCGCGCTATCCCTCAGGGACCGGGTGGTGCGGGGGGGGGGGGGGGGGATTTCAACTTGCCCAAAGTGTGACAAAGAGTTTCCGATGTTCCTATCAATATTTGCATGATACCAATCCCCAGTATCAGTTAGGATTTGCTGATACTGCTTTGCTTGGACATAGTCGCGTAGCGGTGTTATAACACGGAGCCGGGCTCAAGAGATTCACGTATTTGAATAGTTCAACGAACAGACCTGCAACGGCAGCAAACACGCCAAACAACGCAACGCTTTCGAAGAAGTGGGAAGGGGGCAACCGCAGCCTTAGCTTGAATATCTATCGCGATCAGAATCTACAGACTGACGATGTGGAAGAACGCATTCCTTCAGTCTCATTCAGCCAAGGATAGATCTATCCGTTTCGGCGTCAGGTAAAATCGCGAGCTATCCTTGACCTTTCCATCTCGACCGCTACTTGGCGCTCAGATATTACTTTCTTCAGAATATATTTCTTATTCTCCAATATGGAGGAACAATTTGAAGCTTGATATATAATCGAACCTTTCCTACACATTACTGATGAGTAGAATTTGGGGAAAAAACAAAAAAGCCGACCCCGAAAAATCGGGACCGGCTTTGATATATCAACAATATTCTTGTGTGTATCGAAACATAAGTTTGTCTCCCATCCGGATGCCTCAAAACTTTATGAGAACCAGACTGCCGCTTGTCAACAAATCCTGCTCTCAATAACTTCCTCAAGACTTCTTTAGCCGAATAGGGCATCCTCTAATTCGATAGTTGAAGAGAAAGATTCTACCTCTCCTATGATCTGTTCACCGTTTGCTTTCTTTTCTTCGATCGATAACTTAACGAGGTCAAATGCTGCTTTTTTTGCCCCATCGATACCGTATCCGTTTGTCGTTAAGTCTAAAGTTGGAATATGGGCATAATAATACCCTTCCGGGAAATTAGGATCTATTATTTTTTCATATACAACAGTATAAATCATTTTTAGAACGTTTTACGTTCTTTACCTCAATTTGATATTCTGATATATTATAAAAATTTATTTTAACAATATCAAAATATTTATTTAACAAGTAACTTCCAAATTACATCAAACCCATCATCTTCACAGACGCTTGAGCTATATCAACTAATGGACTGAAATAAAGTCCCAATAAAATAGTAGGAATAACCAACGCAAGGGTTACTAAAATATGTATAGGTTGAAAAATAATTGGTGAACTGTCTTTTTCAGGGTCTCTTAAAAACATATTCCTGAAAACACGTGCATAGTAATAGAGCGAAACAACGATGTTTAAAACACCGATGATCGCAAGCCCGATCCACTTTGCGTTGATAAGTGCTGCGAACAGATACAGCTTACCAATAAACCCGGCAGTCGGCGGTAAACCGGTTAGAGCGATTAAAAAAATTGAAAGCGAGACAGCAATAAACGGAGCGCGATAACCTAAGCCCTTATAGGCATCGATATCTTCACTGCCAATTTTATTGGCAATAAGCATCACTGTATAGAAAGCACCCAAGTTCATAAAAAGATAAACGACGAAGTAAATCAATATCGCCGATATACCTTCGTTGTTAAGAACCACAACGCCCATCAGCATATAACCGGCGTGCGCAATACTTGAATAAGCAAGCAGACGTTTCAAGTTGTTTTGCCAAATTGCAATCAGATTACCGAGCGTCATTGTCAAAACCGAAATGATTGCTATTATGTAAGTCCAATCAAATCCGGGTAATGCAGTGAAATGACCTTCCATCGACCGAGCGACAGCATCGAAATAAGTCACGAAGAAATAACGCATCATCATTGCAAAGCCGGCAGCTTTAGATGCGACGGATAAGAATGCAGTGATTGTGATGGGTGCGCCTTCGTAAACATCCGGCGTCCAGAAGTGGAATGGCACTGCAGAAATTTTATAGCCAAACCCAACAATCATTAGCACATTAGCAGCAATGAGGGCGAGCCCCGAACTTTTCGGGGCGAGCAGGTTGACACCGCCCATTGAGAGAGCTTCGTTAATCCCGTATATGCTTAAAGAACCGGTTAATCCGTATATAATCGAAATACCGTAAAGCATCATTCCTGACGATAACGAACCGTAGATTACATATTTTAAAGATGCTTCACTTGAGTCGGGGACTTCTTTTTTATAGCCGGCGAGAATGTATGATGTTAATGAAGTTAATTCGAGAGCAAGATACATCATCAAAAGGTTGCTTGCACCCGTCATTAAAAGCATTCCTAAAGAGAGCGCAATAAGCAACGAATAGAATTCACCTAACTTTCTTTTTCCATTATTTAGTTCTTTGGATTGAAGTGAGAAAACGACAACAAACAACGCGCTGAGTATTATGAGAGCTTTAAAGAATACGCTGAATGGATCTACCGCATACATATCGCTGAAGATTGATTGCGTTACGCCATTTGCCTGCTCAATGACGAAATAACCCGCCAGCAATAATCCCGCAATAACGAATCCACCGATAAAATTCGGTTTGTTCCTGAATATCAAATCCAATAGGATGGAAGCACAAAGCACTACCGTAAGAACGATTTCAGGTTGGAATAATTTTAAGCTTTCTAATATTTGTTGTAACATAAAATCCAATTAAAAATTAAAAATGCAAAATGAAAAATTTCTTCTTTTACTCATCTACTCAACTACTTAAATACTCATCTACTCAATTACTTATATACTCA
>JAHJRJ010000313.1 GCA_018830765.1 Bacteroidota bacterium
TATTTGATAAACACAAGAATTATTTTTATATTTAACCAAATTTTATGAGAGGAAACAGAAATTAATGCGCGCAATAATACCCGTAGCCGGTGAAGGAAGCCGGTTAAGACCACATACTTACACACTTCCCAAAGTTCTCCTAAACGTTGCAGGGAAACCCATCATCGGGCATATTTTAGATAAGATAATCGAGGAAAGTTTCGACGAAGCAACGATTATTATTGGTTTCATGGGGGATAAGATAATTAAGTACATAACCTCCAACTACAAATTAAAAGTTGATTTCATTGAACAGGAAGAACGAATGGGGTTAGCTCATTCGATTTATATCGCCAAACAAACAATCGGTAAGGAACCGATTCTGATTATTTTGGGGGATACTATTTTTGACGTTGACTTGAAGCCGGTGTTGAATAGTCAGTTCACTTCCATCGGAGTAAAGTATGTTGAAGACCCACGCAGGTTCGGTGTTGCACAGGTGCAGAACGGAGTAGTTACGCATCTTATCGAAAAGCCGGTTCATCCTACCACAAATCTTGCCCTCGTCGGTCTGTATTGGATTAGGAATACAAAATTGCTCACCGATTGTGTTACTGAAATTGTGGAGAAAGATATCAAGACCCGGGGAGAGTATCAGTTGACCGATGCATTACAGATGATGATTGACCGGGGAGAAAAGATTTCTACTTTCAACGTGGACGGCTGGTATGATTGCGGTAAACCCGAAACTCTACTCTCGACTAATAAACATTTGTTAAGTAAGCATGGAACAATTTCAAAGAGTAACGGTGTAGTTATTATTCCACCTGTGTTTATTTCACCCAAAGCAAAAATTACTGCCTCAATTATAGGTCCTTTCACAACGGTCGCAGATGACGCAGTTATTACGGATTCGATTGTACGTAACTCTATCGTCAGCGAAGAAGCAGATATTCAAAAAGCGTTGTTAGACAATTCGATTGTCGGAAATAAAGCCGTTGTTAAAGGCGCCTTCCACCGCGTTAATGTAGGCGATTCTTCCGAAATAGATTTCTATTAATTAATAAAAGGAAATAAGATGTCATATTTATTTACTTCGGAATCAGTTTCCGAGGGTCATCCAGATAAAATAGCAGACCAAATATCCGACGCAATACTCGACGCAATTCTTAGAAAAGATTCACGTGGAAGAGTGGCGTGCGAAACATTCGTATCTACAGGATTAGTCCTGATAGGTGGCGAAATAACAACGACAGCGTATGTAGATTTTCAGCAAGTCGTTCGAGACGTCATCCGCGATATTGGATACACAAAGCATGAATATAAGTTCGATGCCGATTCGTGTGCGATAATTTCCACGATTCATAGCCAATCTCCGGATATTGCTATGGGTGTGGATAGAGGTGGCGCCGGCGATCAAGGAATGATGTTCGGCTACGCTTGCTCGGAAACCGAAGAGTACATGCCGATGCCTATTGTTTACGCCAATTCCATCGTAAAAAAATTGGCAGCAATCAGAAAAAACGAAAAAGGTTTAATGAGCTATCTCAGACCCGACAGTAAGTCGCAAGTAACTGTCGAGTATCAAGGTAAAGTTCCTAAGCGGATACATACGATTGTCGTTTCAACTCAACACGACCCCGAAGTCAATCAAAAACAGATTCGTGAAGATGTTATCAATCACGTTATAAAGAAAGTAATTCCCGCCGATTTGTTGGACAAGAATACAATCTATCATATCAATCCGACAGGACGATTTGAGATTGGCGGACCACACGGCGATTGCGGATTAACGGGCAGAAAGATAATTGTGGATACTTACGGCGGAAGAGCTCCTCATGGCGGCGGTTCTTTCTCCGGGAAGGATCCAACAAAGGTTGACCGCAGCGGTGCCTATGCAGCACGGCATCTTGCAAAAAATATCGTCGCTGCCGGTTTTGCCGACGAATGTTTAATTCAAGTATCATACGCAATCGGCGTCGAAAAACCGGTTTCGATTTATGTGAATACTTACGGGACCGGAAAAATTCCCGACAACAAGATTGCTGAATTTATAGATCAACACGTAGATATGACACCGCACGGCATAATCTCGCGCCTAAAACTTTTACGTCCTATCTACAGAAAGACTGCTGCATACGGACACTTCGGTCGCGACGATAAAGACTTCACGTGGGAAAAATTAGATTTAGTCAAATTATTTAAAAAACAGTTAGGATAGAATCATAATGGATTATAAAAAAGGAAAGTTTAAAGTAAAGGATTTGAAATTAGCAAAAGACGGTCAACTTTTGATTGAATGGGCTGAATCGCGAATGCCGGTTTTAGCCGCGTTAAGAGAAAAATACAGCAAAACAAAACCGTTTAAAGGATATCGAATCGCTGGTTGTTTACACGTCACAAAAGAAACAGCCGTGCTCGTTAAAACATTTGTTGATGCTGGCGCAGAGGTAAGCTGGAGCGGTTGCAATCCGTTATCCACGAACGACTCCGTCGCTGCAGCACTCGCGAGGGAAGGCGTTTTAATTTTCGCATGGCACGGAATGTCTGTAAAAGATTTCTACTGGTGCATCGAAGAGACATTAAAGATTTATCCGAACCTGACGCTCGACGACGGCGCCGACTTGATTTTTACAATTCACAACAAACATCCCGAGTATGCCGA
>JAHJRJ010000070.1 GCA_018830765.1 Bacteroidota bacterium
AAAAGATACCAAAAACACATCGAGAATAAGCTTAAGAAGATTATTTCTCAGGATGGCTCTATATATGGAGCAGCCGGGTATATTTTAAATGCTGGCGGAAAAAGAATTCGCCCGTTGATTACTCTCTTAGCTTGTGAATCAGTAGGTGGAAATTTTAAACTTGCGCTCGACGCTGCCGTCGCCATAGAAATTTTGCACACGTTCACGTTAGTCCACGACGATATAATGGACAACTCCGATACCAGGCGCGGACTGCCAACAATCCATAAGAAATGGGATATGGAGACCGCAATTTTATCGGGTGATTTACTCGCGGGCTTGGCTTTTAAATCGCTTATCAAAACAAACACTACAAAACTTAGCGAAGTTGCCCTTGTGTTTGCTCAAGCTTTTATTGATGTTTGCGAAGGTCAAGATTTGGATATAGCATACGGAAAAAAAAATAGTGTATCAGTCGAGGAATATTACACGATGATCGGGAAGAAAACAGCAGCTATGATTTCAGCCGCTGCTGAAATCGGCGGAATAATAGGCGGCGGAACGGTAAAGGAAATTACCGCACTAAGAAATTACGGAACACACATAGGAATTGCTTTTCAGATAAAAGATGACTTGTTAGATATGTTGGGCGATGTTCACTCCATCGGCAAGCAGGCTGGAAAAGATATAATCGAAGGTAAAAAAACATTTTTGCTGTTAACCGCATTAGAAAAAGCTAAAGGTACTGACCTCAAAGTACTGGAAAAAATCAGTCGAAGAAGAAAAATCGATCAATCAGACATAAAATCAGTTCGTAGAGTTTACGAAAAACTTGGAATCTTCAATAGTGCAGAAAAAGAAATTAATAGCCATATTAGGAATGCCAAATGTGAATTGAGAAAGATTCCGGAGAGTGACGCCCGCGACATGCTTTTAAAAGTTGCCGACAAGATATTAAAAAGAAATAATTAATATGTACGAAATTGAAATAGTTATTAAAAATAGAGCAGGTCTTCATACGAGACCCGCGGCAGCATTAGTGAAAACTGCCGCAAAGTATAAGTCTGATTTATTTATATATAAGGACGGTTTGGAGATTAATGGCAAAAGTATAATCGGAGTGATGACTTTAGCCGCCGAGCAAGGTTCAACACTGTTACTTCGATTCGACGGAGAAGACGAGCAAGAAGCTGCGAAAGCCGTATCGGAATTATTCGAAAGAGGATTTGACGAAGCTTAAAATTTATGATGGATGAACAAAATATAAAGAAAGAGATTATAGTGCGCGGAATTCCTGCCGCCCCCGGTATTGCAATAGGTCCCGTATATGTTTACACCAAAGATACTCCCTTACCGGTAGAGCGACCGTTGAAACCTGAAGAAGTAGATCCGGAAATTGATCGCTTAATGGCGGCTATAGCAATGTCGGAAAAGGAGTTGACGAAAATATTGGACTTTGCAAAAGGAAGAATTGGTGATAGCAAGGCAAAAATTTTTGAAGCTCAGATAATGATTCTGCAGGATTCTCTATTGTTAAGTTCGATAATCAAAAGAATTCGCCAAGAACATCTAAACGGCGAATTTATAGTACACAACGAAATAGGCAAATACGAAAAACTGATGATGATGGCTCACGACGATTATATGCACGAAAGAGCCCACGATGTTGACGACCTGAAGAACCGCATCATTAGAAATATGCAAGCGAACAAACTTGTGTCGAAGTTCGATTCAGCGGCTATCGTTGTCGCTCATAACCTAACTCCCGCTGACACAATGATATTAAGCAGGAATAATGTTCTCGGCTATGCGACAGATAAAGGCGGAATTACCTCACACGCTGCAATATTATCAAGAGCTTTGAAAATTCCCGCCGTGCTCGGGTTGGACGATATTTCACGCCGCGTTGCTACCGGAGATTTGATGATATTAGACGGTTACAGCGGCACAATAATAGTCCACCCGACAGCAGACCAAACTAAAGAGTACGAGATAAAGCGCGAAACTTATCTACGATTTGAATCTACGCTTGCAAAATTTAAATCTCTTCCAGCTAAAACTAAAGACGGAAGGAAAATAGAGCTTGCGGCAAACATCGAATTTGAAGAAGAACTCGAGCATGTAATTTTACAAGGCGCCGACGGTGTCGGTCTGTACCGCACAGAAAGTTTATTAATCGACAGAGATACTATCCCGTCAGAAGAAGAACAATATCAGATTTACAAATTAATTATCGAAAGGATTTATCCACGTAAAGTCATTATTCGTACATTTGATATTGGCGGCGATAAAATCGCCCCTCACACTATTGAAGAAGCTAACCCGTTCCTCGGGTGGCGGGGAATCAGAATCTTCCTCGACTATCCTGAACTATTAATGGACCAGCTTAGAGCAATTTTACGCGCAAGCACAAGGAAAAACGTCGGCATCATGTTTCCGATGGTTTCTACGGTCGAAGAAGTTATCAAAGCTAAAGAGTACATAGACAAAGTCAAAGCTGAACTGAGATTAAAGAAAATAAAATTCGATCCAAATATTCAAATCGGCGTAATGATCGAGGTTCCTTCGGCTGCGGTAACATCCGACATCATCTCTAAAGAAGTGGATTTTTTGAGTATCGGTACAAACGACCTCATTCAGTATCTGATGGCTGTTGATCGAGGCAATAACATCATTTCCGATTTATACCAGGAATTCCATCCGAGCGTTATCCGCACAATCAAACATATAATCGATGCCGGACATCAAAACGGTAAGTGGGTTGGTATGTGCGGTGAGATGGCGGGCGACCCGTTGGCGACTATTCTCCTATTAGGATTGGAGTTAGATGAATTCAGCGTTGTTTCCGCAGTATTGCCCGAGATCAAAAAGATTATACGCTCAGTCGAATTCTCCGAGGCTCAAAAAATCGCTAAAAAAGTTTTGAAGATGAACACTGCATTAGAAGTTCAAACATTCTTGAAAAGTACTATGCGTCAATTATTTGCCGATATACC
>JAHJRJ010000071.1 GCA_018830765.1 Bacteroidota bacterium
AAAGCTGATAGATAAATTTTATGACTTCAACTTCCAGAAGAAAGATTTTGTGGAAGGATGCGGCGATTTCTCTGTTCGTGGAGGAATAATCGACATCTTCCCTTACATCGGAAGCAATCCAGTACGACTCGAATTTTTCGGAAACACGGTAGAATCAATCCGCATACGGTGGATTTGACTTGTAATTGAATATAAGTTTTAATAACTTTATTCAAACAAATCACACAGTTGGGCAGTAGAAGAAGAACGGAACAAAGAACGTAGAATATCCTTCTACGAGCGAATATTTTGTAAAAATAAATATTTTAGCAAGGAATCAAAATAACAAGGAGCTTAATATGACAAATGAACAAAAACCAAACATAATTTTAGAGTTTATATCGGGACACAAAGTCGTTTTTGGATTATTGTTAATAATTGTTATAATCCTCATTTACTTTATGATTAAAATAAATAGTCTTGAAAACGAATTCACAGAAAAAACTGATAATATGAAAAAAGATTTTGAGCTGCAGATCGACAGCATGAAAATTGCAAACCTACAGCAGACTATTAAAGTATTTTCATGGGCAGTACGTAGTGAAATGAACAGAAATAACCTTGAACAGGTTGAACAATTTTTTTCCAACTTTGTAAAAGAAAATGATATAAGGATGATTGACTTAATAAATCCGGAAAATGCAAAAATTATTTTATCAACAGATAAAAAAAATGAAGGGCGAGTAGTTACAGACGCACAAATTCTTGAAGTTGATCAATTAAAATTGTTAGGAGATTCTCGACGGATTCAGGTTGTTGTCCCTGTTATGGGTCTTGATAAAAAAATTGGAATTCTTATCGTTGAAGTTATCAAATAAAAAATATTTTTTTCGGACTTTTATAATGTCGCCTACTATTTGCTTCAATTCTTTTGCCGTTTGAGTGTCTATTTCACCTTTGCTTCTATTTTCCCTTTTATGCCAGAGTATTCTACCAATTCTGCCGAGATTGAACCTATCAGAATTTTCGATTCAACCTTAACAGGAATTTTCTTCTCATCGTCGGTAAGCCAAACATGAATTACACCTTCACTCTTGAACAATCCACCCGCCTCAATTATGGGCTCCACGATAATACATTGGAAAGTCCCAGCTTTTACTTTTATTTTTTCACGTCCCCTGAATCGAATATCGAGATTGTATGTGGTATCCTTATAAAAATTTTTTAATTCAATAATATGACCGCCGCGCATCCCGCTGTAATCAATTATTCTCGTGTAATACAAAGCTGATAGTATGTCGTGCACAAATGGTTCGATTGAAAATGTATCTTTAGTTGTGATTGCTATCTTTTTTTCATGATCAAATTCTGCTTTAAAGTCGTGTATGTATCCGCCTTCCCTAATATATTGCTCGAAACGCCACGGGAACATTCCCTCGTAGTCAATTAATGATACGTATCTGTCTTCAACTTTGTAGAAAGTCGAGAAAAACGGAAGCGAATTTACCTTAAACTCAACTCGAAAAACCTTTCTCCCCTTATGATATTCATAATTTGGAATTTCCATGACAGCTTTTCCGGCTGTTATAAATCCATAACCGACATCAAATATTAATTTCTCACCAACATCAAATGCAGGATTGTGATGTTTAGGAAAAACAAAGACATTATTTTGGGATGTATCTGCTACGAGCAAAGAATCTTTTCGGATTGTTAATGTATCTATACTTATCAAAGCGTCTTTTTTTATTAAAGACGTATCACCTTTCGTTTTGACGGTGTTGGTTTTGATTTTATCTTGCGAATATATAAAAATAGCAGACAATAACAGCAGTACAAATATCGGGGAGAATATTTTTCGGGTTGAAAATAAAAACATTGATTTTACCTTCGCTAAGCTGAATAAATTTTTCCAAACATCGGAACAATCATTTCTTAAGTTTTATTTCATATAAATCGGTTCGTCGATCTTTCCAATTAAGTACACTTCCGGTTTGTCGATGACTTTTAAGAAGTTCTAAGTCAACATCATCAATGATAACAGTTTCTATATTTGGTGTACATTCGGATGCAATCGCATCTCTTGTAAATGGTATATCTGATGGTGTGAAAATACCCGATTGGGCATACTGAATATCCATATTTTCAACAGCGGGGAGATTTCCGACAGTACCGGCGATAGCAACATAGACATGATTTTCGATACACCTGGCTTGTGCGCAATAACGAACGCGCAAATATGCATAACGTTCATCAGTACTGAACGGTACAAAAATTATTTGGGCGCCTTTTTCAACTGCGATTCGACTTACTTCAGGAAATTCGATATCGTAACAAATTTGGATAGAGATTTTTCCCATATCAGTTTCAAAAACTTCGATGGATTTTCCGGGTTCGACCCCCCACCAGCGCCGTTCATTAGAGGTAATATGAAGTTTGTATTGTTTACCTATACCGCCATTCCTTTTAAATAGATACGATACGTTGTACAGATGTTCGTCCTCTAAAGAGAAATGTGTGCCGCCAATAATATTAATGTCGTATTTAATCGATAGTTTGGAAAAGAGTTCTAAATATTGTGGTGTGAATTCTGCGAGCTTCCGAACAGCCAAACCAGGCCTCTCTGCCTGCATAAATGAGAGAAGCTGTGTGGTAAAAAGCTCGGGGAAAAGAATAAAATCGCTTTTATAATCCGCTGCAACATCAATAAAATATTCACATTGCTTGGTAAAATCGTCGAAACTTTTTATTTCTCGCATTTGATATTGTACAACACAAATTCTTACAGTCTTAGAAGGAACAAATCTTTTTTGGAAATCCGGTTGATAATCCAGATTAGTCCACTCAAGCAATGTGGCATACCCCATGGATTCTTTGTCAGCATCCATATAGGATTTTATTAGACGCTTGAGAACAAAACCGTTTGATAACTGTATAGTTAAGACCGGATCGATAAGAGTTTTACTTATAACCTTATCAACATATTCTCTCGCTGTCATCTGCTCAGCATATTTATGATATCCCGGTATCCGACCGCCTAAAACGATACGCATCAAGTTTTTCTCTCGTGCAATTTTTTTTCTCGCATCGTATAGCCTTCTTGCAAGTCTCATTCCTTGAAATTCCGGGTCAACCATTATCTCGATTCCGTAGAGTGTATTTCCTTCATGATTGTGGTTTCGTATATATCCCGCATCGGCAATTTCGCGCCAATTGTGCCATTCGTTGTACATCGCAAAATCCAGAATAAGACTGTTCGCCGATGAAACGATTTTCCCCTCATACTCTATACAAATTTGCCCTTCAGGAAATATTCTTATTTGACTTTCGATTTGCTCTCTTTCCCAGGGCTTCATACCCGGAAAGCATTTTAGCTGCAACGCGATTAACTGATCGTAATCATCTATCTTGATAGGACGAACTACGATTTTCTTTTCGAAGGTTGTATGGTCAATAGTCATATTAATAAATCTTTCTCAAAAAAATTTTCATTCTCAATTACTGTGATACTAATGCGTAGTATTGAAAGTACTAAAAAATCGCTCATTTGAATTTACTTTATTTTCAAATCAGAATCAATTTTCCAACTTTGTTAGAAAAATAAAAAAGGCGTTGATTTCAACGCCTTTTTGAAAACTATCAAAGTATCCTATTAGAACAATCTGTACTGTAACGACATTGAGATTCCAAGATTTATCGCATTATCACCAATCTTTGCAAAAGAACCTGTAACCCCATAATAGATTTGATTTTCAAGATAGAATAGGAATGACGAAGATAAATTATGTGTGGTCTGAGCATCTACATTTGGTTCTTTAAATAAGCCCAATCGGTATCCGGTTACCCAATTGATCCTGTTTGATAATTCGTAGATGAAATCGGTACCAACACTGATGTTAGTCTGCTTGAAGAAATTGCTATCAATCGGTGTACTCGCTTCGGCTTTTATATTTAGCTGCAAACTCCAATCAATTGGATATGCATAGTTACCGATAATAGTTAATTGTGGTGAACCAATTTCTTGACTTTTAAACGGTTTTGTTAGTTCAAACAATACTCCAGCGCTTAAATCCCAACCATAGTATCTGTCATTGACTCTTTCTTGAATATTAAATAAAACTTGGCGCGTTCTATAGAAACCCATTGCACCAAGATGTTCACCAATGAGTTCTCCGGATTCTTTAATCTTTTCTTCAATTGCGTTGAACCATTGTACTTCGTAAGTCGCTCCGTATAAATCTTTAAATTCTCCTTCACGTTCAATAATGTTGGCTACCTCGATCATGATTTCCTTCGGCATGTGATTTTTGATTACTCCTTCCTTGAGTAAATGCCCTTCGATTCGGACAGCTTTCGCCAATGCTGTAGCATTAATAAATCTTCCATATCCGGCGCCGATTGTGAAATCTGAAGCTGGTTGATCCCATTCCTGCCCTACTGCGGGCCTTTCGTATCTAACCTTACCTCTACCAAAACCGAACCAATCCTGATCATCCCGTAAATATGCATTTACTCGACCGGATAGATTCGTCTGAAGTTGCCATTTATTACCTAATGAACGATTTGCAGCTCCATCAGCATCGATAAACCATGCAAAAGGTAAAGATGAGTAAAAAGTCCTAAAAAACGTTGCACCACTCATGTTATTGGTTCTGACAGAATCGCCAGTTTGTGCCCAATTCCAATCAGCATTCAAGAGTAAGTTTTTTGCCGAACTAACAGGTACCTGATAATCTGATACAGATACATTCTGCGAAAAAACAAACCCCACTGACAGAATTACAAAAAAAATAGCAAGTAAAAAATGTTTCATACAATTAACCTTTCATTTTGTGATTGTGATTTTGTTGTTATTATTTACCTCTAAATTTTGGCCGTTTTAATATAACTATAAATCAATTTATTGTCAAATTTTGGAGATTATTACAAGCCCACAACATATACTATGTTTGCAATTATTTTAGTATTTAATTATTATGTATGCAGTAAGTTTATATATTCATGAATGGGAAAAAACTATGGAACAACTAAATGTATTTATAGAATCATTTCGAGAGTTTTGGCGGCAGCTGAGTAATTTTCTTCCACAGATTTTTGCAGCATTCGTGCTGGTAATAGCGGGTTGGCTTATCGCAAAAATTGCTCGGAAGGGTATAATAAAATTACTTAAGCTTATAAAAGTGGATGAACTTTCGGAAAAATCCGGGGTTGAGGATTTCCTTATTCAAGGTGGAGTTAAATACACGGCGGTCACGCTTATAGCAAACATTGTCTATTGGTTCATTCTTTTCACCGTTCTTCTTGCAGTGCTGAATAGTTTGGGATTGCAAGCCGCCGCAGAATTATTTAATAAGGTAATTCTCTATATTCCAAATGTCGTTATCGCAATTCTTGTCATTATATTTGGGACTTTATTTGCAAAATTTATCCGTGGGGTCACAAACACATATCTGAATAACATCGGTATTTCTGGAGCAGAGCTTGTAAGCAATATCGCTTATTGGGCAGTACTCGTCTTTGTAGTATCTTTATCACTAGAGCAACTGTCCATCGGCGGACAAATACTTACGTCTGCATTTCAAATTGCATTCGGTGCATTGTGTTTGGCTCTCGCATTGGCATTTGGTCTTGGTGGACGCGAATGGGCTGCCCACATTCTGGAAAAGATGTGGAAGACTAAATCATAAGGTATTTAAACGAAATTATTTATACATGATTATCGATTGCCATACTCATCTTAATAACTATCATAATGAAGAAGTAGAGTCACTTCACGCATGCCTGGATGACCTCCAACGGAATATGCGAAGGAATAGAATCGATGCAGCACTTGTACTAACATCATATAAAGTAACTCCTGGACGCCCATCAACTGCTGATATCGTGCGAGCAGTTCATGACCTCAAGAACATTTATGTTATTGCCGGTATTAGTTTTTTAAATCCTGAAGTGAATGATCTTACCGAATTGCAAGAATATATTAAGGATGGTATCGTTCGGGGATTCAAGCTCTATCCTGGTTATGAACCATTTTATCCAAACGACTCCAAATTAGAATCTGTATATAATCTCGCAGAGAAGTTGAATGTGCCTATAATGTTTCATTCCGGAGACACATATTCGGCAACCGGTAAAGTTAAATATTCTCATCCCCTTCTAATTGATGAAGTCGCAGTCGATTACCCGAATGTAAAATTTATCATCTGCCATCTTGGTAACCCGTGGATTCGTGACTGCATGGAAGTGATCTATAAAAATAAGAATGTTTATACAGATATTTCTGGTTTGGTGCTCGGGAATTTCACAGATCGATTTGAAAGTTATATGAACAAACAACTCCAAGAGATGCTAATATATGGTGTTGAGCCGGAGAAAGTTCTCTATGGAACTGATTGGCCTATTGCTTCAATGGAATCTTATATCCGATTTATTGAGGATCTGAAAATTCCTGAGAAGGACCGTAAAAAAATAATGTATGAGAACGCAGCTGAATTATTCAACCTCCCGATTTATAATTCTTCATTCGATCTTGGATCGATTTTTAGAAAAACGTAGAAATCGTACAATTGGAAATATGCTTAATGAAATTATACCCATAATAACAAAGGCAATCGGATAGCCAGCCACCGGGATAATTTTACCGACAGCAAATGCTGCCCAAGCTTCCCAACCGTTTGTGGCTCCCATAAAAGCACTAAATTGAGTCGCCCCAATTTTTTTATCAGTTATATCCATAAAAAGAGCATATGATGAAGCAATAAAGAATCCTATAAACACATACATCGTGGAAAGCAAAACAAATTGTACCATCCTTGCACTTCCTCTAACAATAAAATCTATAATCGAGAGAACGGTGATATTTATTACGGTTAGAATTATTGAGAGAACAACTGATCTATGTCTTCCAATTTTATCCGAGACATATCCTCCAATTAGCGCACCTCCAATCATACCAACAATTACCGGCATTGAGAAGAAAAATCCAACACCACTGGCATCAAAACCCCTATCTATTAAATACGGTCCAGCTACTGCGCCAACAGCTTCGTATCCGGCTCCGGCAGTAAAGGCAAACAATAAACCAAACTGAGTGCTTCTATCAGCAAGCACCTTCCGTAAAGTTATGGTAAAACTTGTAAACCGATTCCTTATCTCCTGTACATTATTGGTTGTAACTATTTCATATTTTGAAAAAAGGACAAGCACAGTAGAAAACTAGATGACACCGATAAGTAAAATTATAATAATCTTATTACCCGCTTTTTCTCCCAGTGTAAGTGCACCACCTCCGAGCAATGCTCTTCCTGTTAACATTCCTGTTTGCATCCAACCATTAATGGATCCCCTTTCACTTGTTGGAACAGAAGCGATTGACAGTGCATCAATAGATGCATCCTGTGTAGCTGCAGTTATCGTATGAAACAGAAGTAATATAAAAACAATGTTGAAATCGGCTTGAAAATCAAGAAAGATCAAAGGTAACAGCGTGATACCCATTAAAAATTGAGTAGCTATTATCCAAGAACGAAGTGTCCATCGGTTGGATTGAAGCGTATCGATGATCGGAGCCCATAAAAATTTTAATACCCAAGGAAGAACGAGCAAGGAAGTCAGAAAAGTGATCTGCTCAATCGAAACTCCCTCAACCCGCAATCTTGTTGGAATGGTCCACCAGATGTATCCAATAGGGGCGCCTTCGCTGAGATAGAGGGACGTAAAAATTATCTTTCGTCCCGTTGGTGTTTTAAGTAAATCCACAGCACAATATATATGATGTGAATATTAAATTCAAGAAATATATTCATAATAAGTGTTCAGGGAATACCTGCTTGATTTTTGTGGAATATTTCCATATAGTATAAATGGACTATCTATAAAAAGGATTTAATTTAGATGAATTACATCATAGACACTACCAATTATACAATCCCACTTCTGATCATCATCGCATCAGTTCTAATAGGATTTGTTTGTGAAAAAATTGCATTCAGGTAGTTGAAGCGACTTGCGAGAAAAACAAAATGGAATGGAGATGATATTATTATCTCTTCACTTCGTGGTATGATTTTCCTCTGGATAGTTATGGGGGTACTAGGTTACCTAGTGAATAATTTAAACATTCATGCATCAATTTCTGAACCAATCGAAAAAATACTATTTGTTATTTTCATACTTTCCGTCACGTTAGTTATATCGAGAATTATCGTCGGTTTTATTAGGCATTATGGTGTTAGGGAAGACGGCGTTTTACCTTCTGCATCTATTTTCACTAACGTTACAAGAATTGTGGTGTTTCTAATCGGAATCCTAGTAGTTCTCGACAGCCTTGGCATATCTATTACACCGATTATAACTGCGTTAGGCATTGGAGGATTAGCAGTTGCACTTGCACTACAGGATACATTAAGCAATCTCTTCTCAGGCCTCCACATACTTGCGTCAAAACAAATTCGGCCTGGAAATTATGTAAAACTTAACTCTGGTGGGGAAGGATATGTTGTGGATATTACCTGGCGTACAACAACAATACGCCAGCTTCCCAATAATCTCGTTATTATTCCAAACTCAAAATTAGCATCCACGATTGTCACAAATTTTCACTTACCCGAAACCGAGATGGCTGTACTTGTTCAGGTAGGAGTAAGCTACAAGAGCAATTTAGAAATAGTTGAACAATTACTATTGAAGTGGGGAAGGATGTAATGAAAAATGTTACAGGCGGTGTTCATTCTTTCGAACCTTTTATCAGATATCATACCTTCTCAGAATCAAGTATCAGCTTCACTGTTATATTACGGGCGAAAGAATTTGTGGATCAATATTTATTGAAGCACGAATTTATTAAGAGATTATATAAACGATATTTAGAAGAAGGTATAGAGATTCCGTACCCTCAGCGAGACCTTCATATAATCGATTTAAAATTTAAGAACCAAAACAAAAATATCGACATTTAGTTATAATTACATTAATTTTTATACAAAACTCGACCTCACAACGCAATTTTGCGCGAGGTAAATTTTTCTCGCCAGGCAATTCCCCAACTTTCGATGATTTGCTGTCGGTTGTGATGGTTGGAATCGGTAATTTCGAAGACATACAAATACAGGTGATCGAAACTAATTTGTTTTTCCCTCACAGCTTTGTTAATTTAAAATAACCTTAACTGTCAAAGTCTGTATTTTTGCTGACTGTTAGGGATAGGTGCGTTTAAATTGAGAGATTTGACCCGCCCGACTGAACGACGCCAGTCGTTCGGGCAGGGATTTCAGGTTTCATTTTGTCAGATGTAGCAATGATTGATACTATCAAAAATAAAATATACAACTCAAAACCTTTTCAGGATTTAGAAAATCTTCTCAAAACCGGTCAGAGACATCCTATTATAATAGATAATCTCTACGGTTCGCTGACCGCATTCCTTGCAGTAAAAGTTTTTGAGGAGCGCGATTCGCAAGTGCTGTTGATTACTACAGACAAAGATTCTACGGAAAAATTCTTTGATGATTGTTCACTCATTTTAGGTGGAAATAACGTGAGCTTGTTCGGTGAGCGCCCACCAAAAGACGTCGAAATACTTGATGTGGCTGCACACGTTTCACAAATCGAAACTTTAAAATTACTATCGTCCGGCACACCGGTTTTAACCGTAGCTTCACCATACTCCATCGTCAGTAAGGTTGCCAATCCTGAAACGTTCAAGAAAAATATTATTGAAATACATTCCAATCAAATATACGATTTTCAAAAACTGATAGACAAACTTTATGACTTCAATTTTCAGAAGAAAGATTTTGTGGAAGGATGCGGCGATTTCGCTGTTCGCGGAGGTATAATCGACATCTTCCCGTACATCGGAAGCAATCCAGTACGATTCGAATTTTTCGGTAATACAGTCGAATCGATACGTGAGTTCGATATATTATCTCAGCGGTCGATACGCGAACTTCAGTCGGCAAGTATCGTCCCCGACATGAAAGCTCCTGAAGATTCCGGAAATCGTGATGTTTCAATTTTTAATTATTTAAGTGATGACGCTATTATAATAATTCACGAACCCGAAATCATAAACACCGAAATCGAAGAGTTACACAAAGAAAACATACCTAACATCTTCGATAACAAATTTTTAAACGATAAGATCGAACTATTCAAACGCATTGTTGTATCACCGATCGAAAAATCGCACTACACCGGAGAAAGTGAAGCACTGAACTTCTCGTCCTCTTCGCAGCCGGCATTCAACGGTAGTGTTAACAAGCTCGTCGAAAGATTGGAACAATTAACACTCGACGGTTATCAAACTTACCTCTCCTGCGATAC
>JAHJRJ010000072.1 GCA_018830765.1 Bacteroidota bacterium
ATCCCTTTATACCGTTTTTAAGGTCGAAGATTTTAATTGGAGTGTAGAATTTTTTTATACCGTGTCCGGTAGTAATATTTTGTGCATCCTGGAAAGCCGGGTCTGACACTCGGTAAATACGATAACCTTCAAAATCTTTTCCTACGCCGCCGATATTGTGGATATAAGTATCGAATGAACTTTCGGCAATATCGTCCCAATACAAAGTAACTCTATTATCGCCCGGCACGGCTGTTAGAGTTGGAATTAATGGTGCTTTTGCAAACTGATAATCGTTATTATAAGTTTCTTGAGCAAGATGGCGTTTTCTTAAAATTTCTTTTTTTCTAAACATAGCGTTCGGGTCCGGGACAGGTCCGTTTGCAAGAAGGACAGCGAGAGATATCGGTTCAGTTTGTCCAGACTTTAAAGGAAAGAATCCTGAAGATACAAACAGATCATATTCTCCGTAATTTCCCAAAAGAGGATCATAAAATTTCCCCGGTATCATAAAATCGAACCACAGTTGAGCATCTTTGACGGTGTTAATATTTAATGATCCAGCCGGAATGTACTGTGCATTGGTAATTCCTATCTGATCAGTTTCTGAAACATCTGTAACGTCAATATTAGGTTCGCCGGGTAAACCAAAACGTGCTCCAGATGTAGGTTTGCCGTCTCCTTCACCGAAATCTCCAGTATCGGGAACTCCGTCCAATCCGACATCGTCTGTAAGAGGATTCCAGTCACCGTCGTCATCAATCCCATTGTCTCGGGCTTCGTCTATCATCTCGTCGATGCCTTCATCCATAAATTCATCGATGGCGCCGTTGTTGTCGTTGTCTTTTCCATCTGCATATTTTTTACCGAGGTCGGTTTGTCGGACGTTGTAAAGAATGATATTGCTTCCGGGCACTTCATATCTAAAGTAAGGTGAATCTTGTGCGGCTATATTAATAATCTGTTGAGTAATGGTTGGACTGTTAGTTTCACCGTTTCCATTGTCATCTATATAATTTTTAAAAGCTTTGCCTACAGTAGATGCATCAACAAGAATCAAGTGTACTCTACCTTTCTGAAGGGTATCCTGCTCTGGAAAAGGAGGCCATCTTTTCCATTGATCAGATTGAACTAATGAAACCATGTCGTTAGTGATTGTCGGGCTTCCTGCTTCTGCGTTGTTGTTATCGTCAATACGATCAGCGAAAGTTACACCAACCTGATAACCGAATGGGATATGAGTTTGGTTTTCGTCAATAAGACCGTTGCCATTGTCATCAATTAGGTTGTCCGGAATTTCTCCTACCAACATACTTGCCGTTACTTTCCGGCCTAAAGTCTCGCCATCACCATCGTTATCAATTCTGTCGATTGCATTACCAGGAGTTTCGAGAAATGTAACGGCAACAATACCTACAGGATTATTGCCGAATTGGGGGGCTTTGTGGTCTTTATCGTAGCTCCAGGCAATATCTTGAATAAGGTCAAACTCAGACCAATCGTCTTGAGAATCACCATCGCCACCGACAAAATCGGCATACCAGAGAGTGACAGCAACTTTAGTTATATCTTTTGTTCCGTCGTTCTTAACATAGTTTAACAGGTAAAGAGCGTCGTTGACGAGGACTTGATTCCAAGCCAAAGTCCTAACATCAACAAGAATTCCTAAACCCTTGCGTGTTAAGTCAGTTGTATCTGGGAAATAATCAAAACGATAGTATCTGTCGTCAGAGGCGCGGAAAAACATTTCTTGATCTGCATTGAATATATTTTTCCCGAAATACCCGTTCCAGCTTCCTCGCCAACCAGGGTCGACTTGATCACCCAACCTATCGGGCCAGAATGGGGGCCATGTTTCTTTATCAACACTTGTTGCAACTTCCTGCCGATTAGGATTGTAGTAACCGGGTACGGGTTCCAAGTTCCAGGTTTTTCCTTCTGGGGAAGTTCGATAGTTTCCAACGTCAACTATTTTTTGTATAGTTCCCGTATTATCTATAACTTCTCCGCCAACAAAGAGCACTGTCATTGCTAAATATACTTGACCAGTGTTTTTTGGCCACTCATAAGGGGTTTGAACAGAGTAAGGAAATTCTCCGCCCGTGCGGCCAGTTACACAGAAATTATGGATTGTAGTTCTAATATTATTTCCTTCCATTTGACCTTTTGCACGATACTTGGGATCACCTCTTTCTTTCCCCGGTATATATTGCGCCAGAGCGCCTGTGCAAATTAAAAATATCAGGATCGCATGCAGTGTAATTTTCAAAATTCTGTTCATTTATTTCTTCTCCTTTTTAGTCTAATTTATCTTTAGAACGAAATCTCTAAACCCATTTGTATATTACGTGGTTCGGCATAATGCCATGGGTATCTCAGGTATTCGATAACTGTGTTCGGACGTTTCGGGTCAGGACCGATGTTCTTGGCTTCGGTTGTATAATCGGGTTTGCCCGTATCTCCAAAAACGTTTATAACGGTTCTATCGTCAAGCAAGTTGAATATTCTGATGTATGCAGTCGTGTTTAAAGCCCACAGAGAAAACGATTTGTGGAGTTTTAAATCCATATTAAATTGCGGAGGCCTTAACCGGCTGTTGCGCTGTAAACCGGATGTTATTCCACGATCCGCAGTGTATTGTGTAATCGACGGAGTGTAGGGCAATCCCGTGCCGTATCTTGTTAATAAACTCGCACCCATATCGCCCGTTCCGACGAAAATATTAAAGTTCAACATATGTCTTTGATCCCAATCCATCGGTATGAGAAAAAGTGTAGGTTCGCCTTCGCCCAACTGCGCAAAGTATTCGTCTTCGGGACTCGAGTTGCTTCCTTCGGCTATTTGATAAGTATAATTCAGGTCGAGGGAGTAATAGTTGCTCATGCGTTTGCTGAAGCTTAAGGTTATTCCTTTTACGTTCGAGTAATCTTTATTTATATAAAAAGAGTAAGTGACTAAATTTCTTGTTGCAATAAAAGGTCCGGCTGTTATCCAGTTTCGTATATCCCGATAAAATCCAGTCACATCCATTAAGAACTCGTCCAGAAATTCTTGCCTAAATCCTATTTCATACATGACTGTTTTCTGAGGTTCCAAATTGGGATTGCCGTAAACCCCATATTTGCTTCCGGTTTCTGGGACTTTATATTCTCCTCTATTGTATAGATACTGGAAGGATGGAATTTGGAGAAAATGTCCGTAAGAAAAATGGACCACACCACTGACGCTAATTGGATAAGCTATACCAAATCGCGGACTAATTTGATATTTTGGCTTTGAATTTTTATAGAAGTATGGCTCTCTATCTTTTAGACTTAACGTGTCAAGTCCTGGCCTTAATGGTATGTTAATATTGGGATCTGTTGGGTCAACAAGCACTTTACCTTTTGCATCGAAGTAATCTAAACGCAACCCTAAATTGATGATTACACTCTCGTACTCGATTTTGTCTTGTATATACGCAGAGAACTCGAAAGGTTCATTGTTGTATTTTGTTCTGTTGGGTGAGTTCTCATCGGGAATCGATGGGCGGAAAGGCTCTACAGGAATATTGTTTATACGGAGTGGTTCCAAAGTGTAGTCGTCGAATTTCAGTGTGTGGAATTTTGTTTCCAATCCAAACTTTATCAGGTGATTTTCAGCTACCTGGCTTGTGAGGTCGGCTTTTGCTAGAAAACTATTTGTTTCCCTGAAGAATCGATGCAGGTCGGTTCCTTTTGTTCTAAAAGCATAACTTATTGTATTTAACGAATCCGGATGTAAGTATTTCGAGTCGTCCCAGTCTTTATAAAGGTATTCATTAAAATCTCTAAAGAAGTAAGAAGCTTTCACTGTATAGAAAGTTGAGGATGAAAGCATGTGGTTAATTGTAAATGTGCTATTGTAGCTGTTTGAGTATTTGAATACGTTCCCATCGGGCGCCCAACGGAAGCTGTGATTATAATCCTGGAAATCTTCTTTTGAATAGAGTAATTCACCGTTGAGTTTTAAATTCGAAAGCGCTTGTAATCCTATATTAGCTTGCCCTATGTATGTTTTGCGCCAGTTCATTGGTACAATTTTGCCGTCCGATTTTTCGCCTGTTGTTGTATATCTGCGTTCTCCATAAAGAAAACCGTCGTCGTAATTGTATCTTGCATTAACAAAGAATGACAATTTATCACTCGTGAGCGGAAAAGGGCCGCTCAAACTGCCCTGAAAATTATAGCTCGCAAAAGGATTATAACGATCCACATGCGGAAAGTAAGATGTAAAATTGCTTAAATGATCGCTGTTGTATATGTTCAGGCTTCCAAAGTATTTCCTGCCTCCTTCTTTAGTTACTGTATTTACAATGCCCGACATTGCATTTCCATATTCTGCGTTAAATGTTCCGCTGATAACTTGCAGTTCTTGTACACTGCTGTTATCGATCCTTATTCCCTGACTGTTATCGTATGGGTCGGTGATTGAAACGCCGTTAACCCAGTAAGCTATTTCTGTTGTTCTACCTCCGCGGATATGAAGACCGCCAGCTGCATCTTTAGTTACACCGGTTTGAAGTTCAAGCACCTGGGATAATTCCGCAACAGGGAGAGAATTAATTTTATCGGAAGAAACAGTTGCTTGGCTTGATGTTATGTCTTTTTTCAAAGCCTCGACACGGCCTTCTACAACTACGGCTTCGAGTTCGATGGGTGTTTCGGTTAATTCAAAATCCCTTGTCGTTGTCAGATCAATTGATATGGGAACATTCTCCATAATAACAGGTTGGTAACCGATATATTGTACTTTTACTTTGTATTTTCCGGGTGGAATATTTAAGATTACATAGTTGCCGTTAATATCGGTTGCCGCGCCTAAAGTAGTTCCGTCAATAAGTATATTAACGCTGATTAAAGGTTCTTTGCTCTTTTTATCTATAACTTTGCCGGTTAATTTTCCGGTAGTTCCTGCCCATAAGTAACTTGTAGTAAGTATCGTTAATAAAATTATTAGCAATTTTCTCATAATAGTCTCCATCAAAATTTATAATTAGTTAATGTGCTTTCGTCAACTTGTATATTCACCTTTTTCCAGAGATTTTCAATATAATCCATTATAATTTTATTTCGCTGTTCGAGCTTCAAAGCTTGCGACACCTGGTCTTTGGTTACATTAAAATCCTTAGGTTTACCCGGCTTTCTGTCTAAAACCTTGAATAATCCGTAAATATTTCCTATCGCAATTGGCCCAATTATTTCACTTATCGGGCTGTTCCAAAATTTTTCTTTCAGCATCCCAAATCTCGATAAAGGCGCATATCCCATAACTCCGTTATTTTCCGCCGACCATTTTCTGATCGAGTATTGTTTGGCTAATATCCCAAACTCGCCTCCATTATCGAGTAACAGTCTGATACTGTCGGCAAGACTTTTATCTGTTACGATAATTTCCTGGACGTTTAATTCGTCTTCCGATGAAAATAGATGAAGGTTTTCTTTGTAGTAATTGTGTATTAATGAATCTGGAATTTCGGTTCTATCTGCTATCTCGTTTTTCTTGTATTTGAGTAAAATATACTCATTTAGATTTTTATATGCATCTTTGACAACGGGTAGTGTATCGTAACCTTTCGATTTTGCTATTCCGAGTAATTTATCCTGCACGATAAACCCTTCGATCGCTGACGTTAACTTGTCGAATGAAATTATTTTTTCTTTATGATAAATTGGGAGTTCATTTATTCGTTTGAGTATTTCCGATTGCGTGTACGATTTGCCTTCATATTTAGCGCATAATAAAGATGAGGTTTTTAGTTTCCGATTTTCAATGCTTGATAATTGTGTTTCCGTCAAAGACAAAAATAATTCTTTGATGTTCTCATCATTGAAGGTTGTTTTTTTACGATTGTAGATTTTGTTCAGGTAATCTCTCTCGGATGTTTTCTTCTTTTTAATTTTAAGCGCTCTTTCTAAGTGCGATTTTTTTTGAATAAACTCCGTTTCTGTAAGCAACGGATGTGAAACGCGATCTTCCAGCTTGATTATACTGTATCCATAAGTAGTTTTTACGGGATGAGAAATCTCGCCGATGTTAAGCGAATAAGCAGCATCCTCAAATGCAGGATCCATATCGCCCCAAGAAAAGTAGCCCAAGTATCCTCCGTTATTCCTAAGCGTCGAATCAGTGAATATCTGAGCGGCAAGAAAATCAAAATCAATTCCGATTTTTAATAACTCAAACAAGTTATTGGCTTCTTCTTCGGTAGTTGCGTAGAGATGACGGGCGGCAATATTTTCGTTCGACCTTAAAAAGGCATCTCTAAGTTCATCGTCGGTAACGGTAATCTTTGCATAAACCTCTTGATTCTTGAGATAAGCTAATATCGTTTGTTTTTTAGACCATCCTATTTCGTCTTTAAAGTTTTTGTCATTCAATATCTTGCTGTTATCGTCGTAATGGGTCAGCAATGTTTCGTTAATCATGTTGTTTAGAATAGACCTGCGTGTAAACGGATTGTCTTTTATGCCTGTGGCATTTAAATAATTAAAGTATCTTTCAGAAAATTCGCCAAGTAAAATTTTGTAATTTCCTACTATAACTATAGGTTTGTCATTTGGCAGGTTGGAATTTAGATGATAAGAATAAATAAGATTATGGAATATTATAAACGGTAAGACATAGAAATATAATTTGAATTTACGTGTCATAACCTTGAAAATAATTTTCCTTTATTCAGTCTTGAATAAATATACAATAAGCATTTGACTATTTCAAGCAATATATCGCGCCGGATTTAGGTTCTAAATTGAATTCTATTGTGTCGTTCTGAGATTGTATCTTACGCTCGTCGAGAACACTATGCCATATATTATTTTCAACATTGTGAGGGTATGGCAATTTTAGAGATTTATTTTCAGACGAATTGTTTATACAGACCAAAACAATATCGTTTTCTAATTTACGCTCAAAAACATATATATCAGATTTATCGTCCGTGTAAATAAACTTGAAAGTTCCTTTCGTAAGAGCCGGGTGGGATTTTCGAATATTTATTAATTTATTGTAGTATTGAAATAAATCATTGTCAAAATAGACTTCCTCCTTCGGTCTTTTTCTACCGAACGGATGCGATTCTTCAGGTTCGTATATAATATCGTCCCAAACCATTGGCTTGCGTTCGTCGGGGTCGTCGCCTCCCCACATACCGGACTCGCTTCCGTAGTAAATCGACGGCGCGCCAACCGTTGTAAATTGGAATAGCAAAACCAACTTCTGAATTTTTATTTCCTCTTCGTTTGGTTTGCGTACATTGTATGATCGATTGTCTTTAGCGCTCGCTTGATGGTCGTACCAGCGATCAGGATTTACAATTATCGACGGCAACCTATCAGTGTCGTGACTGTCCAATGTGTTCATTTGTACTTGAGAGACATCCGGAGGGAATTGGTTGATAAGCTCGGTGACTCTTTTTGCAAACTCAGTGCTTGAGATTTTGTTTCTCTTGTCGGTAAAATAATTCAGGATAGGAACAGTGAGCCGGTAGTTCATCACAGCATCGAAAACATCGGCTTGAAGCCACGGCGCCGGGTCGAACATTTTGTTACTTCCCCAATCATCCCACCACACCTCACCAACCAGATACGACTCCGGGTTTATTTCACGTGTCCACTTTCTGAACTCTTTCCAGAAATTGATGTTGACCATATTCGCAACATCCAATCTCCATCCATCGATTCCGTCGGACGGGTCTCCGTCCCCGTTGGGATCCATCCATCGTTTAACGACTGCATAAATATGATCGCGAATAGGTTGCGCAAACCCATCAACGCTTTCTCTCAATTCAGGAAGCTCTCTTGCTCCATACCAGCCCTCATAATCAAACTCATCTTTCTTTGTTTTTGGGTCATCATATCTTTTGATTGTGAACCAATCTCTGTATTCGGAATTCGCCCCGTTTCGTTTTACATCTTTAAAAGCCCAAAACGTCATGCCGACATGGTTGAACACGCCGTCAATTATTATTTTTATATTTCGCTTATGACATTGATTAATAAGGTCAAGAAAAAGTAAATCGGCGGTTGTCCACTGCCAGGTTGTTGGGTCGACGGGATTTTCTTTTGACCAGATTTCTTTATCGCGTTCTGGAGCCGGTCCAAAGTTATCATCAATGTGATGATACATCGTTGCATCGTACTTATGGAGCGAGGGAGATTCAAAAACAGGATTCAAATAGATTGCTGTAATGCCAAAGTCGTGTAGGTAATCGAGTTTGTCTATAATACCTTGTATGTCTCCGCCGTATCGGCGCAATTGAGTATTATAGTAGAAGTCTTTACCGTTTTTCTTTTCCCAAGGCTGCAGCTTATACCAATCGCTGTTCCAAGGAGATATGCTCCACTCTGTAACCGGGTCGTGCGGCCATGACCCGTGGAGGTCGGAAATATTTGGATCGTTATTTGGGTCGCCATTTCGGAAGCGTTCGGGGAAGATTTGATACCAAATAGCTGTGCGAGCCCACTCTGGAACAAAGGTTTTATTATTTGTGGAATAAGAAGGAGTATAAAAAAATAATGATAGCGCTATGTAAAAAATAAACAGCTTTTGTGTGCTCATAAATCCCTCATTATGTTTGAATTAAAATAAGATAGATCGGACATGGCCTGTCCGTATTCTGCGTTGAACGCGCCGCTAACGAGTTGAGAATGTTAAACTGTCCTCCTATGTCGGACGTATATCCGTAAGTAGTTCCCGTGTTTCCGGCGATAGATAATGAGTATGAACAAAAGACGATGATGATCGAAAAAACGGAGTAAACTATAAATTTCATACTATTTATAACTCCTCTTTATAAATTTTTAGGTATCAACTTATATGTTTTACACGGTAAAAATAATATACTTTACGGTAAAAGTCAAATAGAAAAACCAATCCCGATTGGGTGGAATAATATTTAAGTTGAGTTGTTACAGTCTGAAATTTTTTGTATTATTGCTTTGCCTTATTGTTGAAATGTTACGCAAAAAGTAACAATATGAGACATCTGAAAAATTCCTAAAAAGTCACCCTGAATCCTGACCTGTCGTCAGGACAGGTTTATTTCAGGGTCTAAAATTGAATAGATTCCGATCCCGCTCAGAGAGCGGGACGGAATGACAGACTGGTTTATTAATATTTCAGAAGTCTAAATATAGTTTTATATAACTATTTTAAAGCGAACTCATCCCCAAAAACCCCTTCTCTTGGTAAGAGAAGGGGGAGTTTGGTTTAAACTATGATAGGGGGTTGAGTTGAAATTATACGTTTGCGTAACATCATTTAATAATTTAGAACAAACGCGATTATTGCCGAAGCTTACTGGAATATCGGAGAAGGATATATTAATGCCTCCTACAAAAAAAAGTTTTTTTGAAAAAACCGAAGTAAAATTTCTTGGTATTATTTTATTTGTCGGTTTTCTCTTAAGAATCATTTTTTATTTTGAATTAAAAAACACTCCTCTGTTCAGTGATCTTTTTTCCGATTCAAGAATCTATTTTGATTTTGCGAAAGATATTGTAAGAAAAAATGATTGGTTCGGCAGCACTGTATTTTATATGTCTCCTGCATACACATACTTCCTTGCACTTGTTCGCGCCTTATTCGATGATGTTTTTGTATTTGCCCGATTCATTCAGATATTAATAAGCACTGTAAATATCTTGCTGATCTATTTGATTGCAAAAAAACTCTTCTCGCCAAAAGCTGGATATGCTGCCGCATTTATAAGTGCAATTTATTCTGTTTTTATTTTTTACAGCGCTTCAATTTTAATTGAAACGCTTCAAACTTTTTTTGTGTCATTGCTGATATTCTATTTGATAAAAGATGCTGATTATAAATTTGAAAAACATTGGTTGATAATTGGAATATTGTTAAGTATATCTGCTCTTTTCAGGGCAAATATTTTACTATTCATATTATTTATAGTCCCATGGTTAATCTATAATTTCCGGCAAAGCGAAATTTTAAAACCACAATTAGCCAGCTCTCTTTTGTTCCTTGTTTTGGGTATTATTATCCCCATTCTTCCAATCACAATTAATAATTATCTGGCCGAGAAAGATTTTGTGCTCATCACTTCCAATAGTGGTATAAATTTTTTTATCGGTAATAATGATGAAGCAGTAGGCGTTTATAAAACTCCAAAGAATATTGATCTTTCACTTGACTTATCGGGTGAAAAAAATGCGGAGAAGATAGCTGGCAAAGAATTAAAGCCCTCTGAAGTTTCTGAATTTTGGTTCGATAAGGGGGTGGAATATGTTACTTCAAACCCCGGTAAAGCAGGTTTACTAACATTAAAAAAGTTTTTCCTCTTTTTTGATAATAAAGAAAATCCGCAATCAGCTATAATGGATATTAACTTCTTTGCTAAACATTATTCCACCCTTTTTAAGTTACCGCTGCCGGGTTTCTATTTTGTTTTTTTACTCTCGTTAGCGGGAATTATTCTTTCCTTTAATAAGACCAAATATTTTACAATAATTTATTATTTCATTTTAAGTTATGTATTATCTACGGTGATATTTTTTGTTATGGGAAGGTTCAGGGTTGCGCTTGCGCCGGTATTAATTGTATTTGCGGGTTATGGTGCAATCAAGATTTATGAAATTATAAGATCAAAAGAAATGAATAAATTGATAATTCCGGCTGGCGTAATTTTGTTTTTTATTATTATTAACGTCACGTTCGTACCTAAATTTACTTTCACCGAATATGATGCTTATTTAAACCTCGGCAATTCTTATTTTGAAAAACAGGAATATGACCGGGCGTTGGATTATTATAAAAAATCTTTAGCTTTACACAGTAATGATGGTATATATATTCTGATAGGCAATACTTTAGCAGTCAAAAAAGATGTTTCAGGTGCGTTTGAATCTTACAAAAAGGCTATTGAAATGAATCCTGAAAACCCCCTGTCACATTTTAATTTAGGTGTTTTATTTTCACAGACAGGAAATCTATCCAAAGCACTTGATGCGTTCAGAACAACCATAATGATTGATTCAACTTTTGCTGATGCATACCGCAACATAGCAATTATTTTTTATATGCAGGAAAATTATAACGAATCATTGATTAATTTTGAAAGATGTCTTTATTTTATAAAAGACAATAAAGCTAAAATTACTGTTCAACAAGATATCAAAGAATTAAAAAGAAGACTCGGAATAAACAGATAAAAGATATATTTGTCCGTTTGTATTTATTTTATTGAGTGAGTATATTGGATTTAGTTTAATTAACAAAAATTTAAAAGAGGAAATTTCCATGGGTTCAGTTAAACTTGAAAACGTTCGTAAAACATTCGACCCCAATATCACAGTCGTTCACGATGTCAACCTTCTTATCGAAGATAAGGAATTTGTAGTTTTAGTAGGTCCTTCGGGCTGCGGAAAATCTACAACTTTGCGTATGATTGCCGGACTTGAAGAAATTACGAGCGGAAACATTTCCATCGACAATGTTGTAGTAAACGATATCCCGCCGAAAGATCGCGATATCGCAATGGTTTTCCAAAACTACGCACTCTACCCGCATATGAATGTTTTTGAAAATATGGCGTTCGGTCTGAAGTTAAGGAAGTATGAAAAAGCGGAAATTCAAAAACGAGTGAATAAAGCCGCTGGAATTTTAGGAATCAGCCAACTTCTCGACCGGAGACCGAAAGCCCTCTCGGGCGGTCAGCGGCAGCGTGTAGCGCTGGGACGCGCAATTGTCCGTCAACCCAAAGTATTTTTGTTCGACGAACCGCTAAGTAATTTAGACGCAAACCTGCGGGTTCAAATGCGTACTGAGATATCACGGCTGCATCATCAAATCGAAACAACTATGATCTACGTTACCCACGACCAAGTGGAAGCGATGTCTATGGGCGACAGGATAGTGGTTATGAAAGACGGCTACATATATCAGGTCGATACTCCACTTAACATCTATAACTTTCCGGCGAACAAATTTGTGGCTTCGTTTATTGGAAGCCCGACTATGAACTTTATGCTGGGAAAAGTGCAAAATGGCGAAATGCATTCTTTCGCAATCGCTGATAACTCATTCAGTCTGCCGTTGCCTGAAAGCTTAAAATCAAAATTGTCGCAGTTTGCCGGTCAAGAAGTTATACTAGGGATAAGACCCGAACATATACACACAATTCAACAAAGTCAATCGCCGACGCTGGTTTCGGTGAATGTCGATATCGAAGTTTTAGAAACCGTCGGGAATGAAATGTTCGTTTACTTTTCTTTGCAAAACAGTAAATCAAAAGATCACTTTGTTGCCCGCGTACCTCCCGATACACGTTTGAAAGTAGGGTCGCCTTTTTCGCTCTACATAGATACCTCCAAACTGCATTTCTTCGATAAGGCGACCGAAAAATCGATATGAAGATTCTTCATCTAACATCTTAAACAAAAAATACTCAATTAATCGAAAAAATTTTAATGGAAACTTCAGAAGAATTAAAACAGATATTAGAAAGTATCACCGGCGGCTTTTTTGC
>JAHJRJ010000314.1 GCA_018830765.1 Bacteroidota bacterium
AGTATCGATAGTTGCTTTAATCACAAAAACCTGTTCAAGTTTTGTAAGGTTCACAATCGGTGTAATTTTAATATCTTTAAATAAACTTACGGCGTTTTCAGAAACTTCAGCGACTACTCCGACTTTAATATCCGGTGGAAACACTCGACTATACTCTGAAGTTATCACTAAATCTCCGGGGAGAACATCTTGTTTTTTGGAAACGTTTTTCATCAGCAAATAATCGCCCCCGTCCCAAGCCAGAATTCCGTCAACCCGGCTTCTCTGAATTTTTACACTCGTGCGAAAATCTTTATTTAATATCAGTTGCCCAATAGAATAATTCGAACTCGTCACTACGATACGTCCGACTATTCCTTGTTCCGATATAACCGGCATATCGACTTGCACACCGTCTTTTTCACCCGCATTGAGCGTAATTGTATTTTTCAATAAATGTAAACTTTTACCTACAACGTCAGCAGGGACTAGTTGATACTGACTTTTCTCTTTGAATTCGAGCATTTTTCTGAGTTGCTCATTCTCAATTTTTGCTCCTCTCAAACGATTTACTTCATCCGATAAAGAAACGTTCAGCTTTCGCAACAACTCGTTTTCTTGTTGTAATTCAAACACATTCGGAATAATAGCCATAGTATTTTGGACAAGACCAATAAAACCGACGGTAGATGATCGAATGGCTTTTATCTGTTTAGTATCGTTTGAAGCTAACAGTACAAAAGAAATAACGACGAGTAGGGTGAGAATAAAATATTCTTTGAATTGGACAATTATGTTAATCAATCGTTGCATTAATCACCGCATATATGACAACGGCAGTAAGATATGACTAATACCTCCTGCTCTTGATTAATACCTTAGAATAATGGTTCAAGTTTTCCAATACTTTTCCGGTACCTCGTACAACGGCAGTAAGTGGGTCTTCGGCAACGTGAGCAGGTAAGCTGGTTTCTAACTTGATACGTTCGTCGAGGCCCTTTAGCAGCGCTCCGCCGCCCGTGAGCATTATTCCTCTATCTAAAATATCTGCGGCAAGTTCGGGCGGTGTTTGTTCTAATGTAAGCTTAATAGCATCTATTATTTGCCGCACCGATTCGTTTAAAGCTTCGCGTATCTCAACTGAAGTTGCTTCAGTAATTTTCGGAATACCGTTTACTAAATCGCGACCTTTAACCTGAATAGAAATTTCCTCAGTCAGTTGTATAGCCGAACCGACTTCACATTTAATAGCTTCGGCGGTTCTTTCTCCAATGAGTATATTGTGATTTTTTTTGAAGAATTGAATAATTGCATTGTCCATTTCATCGCCGGCAATTCTGATAGACTCTTCGTTCACGATTCCGGAAAGTGCGATCACTGCGATTTCTGTCGTTCCACCGCCGATATCGACGATTATGTTCCCGACCGGCGCTTCGATGTCCAGCCCAATACCGATAGCCGCTGCCATCGGTTCAGCTATCAGGTGAACTTCCTTTGCGCCCGCGTGTTCAGCAGAGTCGCGAACAGCTCTCTTCTCTACTTCAGTAACACCACTTGGTACGGAGATGACAATTCTCCTACTCGGGAGCCAACTCGAATGAATTTTCTTTATGAACTCGCGCAACATTCCTTCCGCTATTTCGAAGTCGGCTATTACTCCATCCTTCATCGGTCTGATTGTACGAATATCGCGGTGAGTTCTTCCTAACATCTCTCGCGCTTCGTTTCCGATAGCTACAATCTTTTTTGTATTACGGTCGAACGCAACTATAGAAGGTTCATTCAGCACTACACCTTTTCCCTTCATGAATATTAATGTGTTTGCTGTTCCGAGGTCGATAGCTAAATCGGCTGAAAAAATTGAAAATATTCCCATCTTATAAATTGTTTTTATTGTTAATAATTAATGTTTAAAATGTCTAATTCCTGTAAACACCATCGCGATGTTTGCTTTATCGGCAGCTTCAATCACTTCGGCGTCGCGGATTGAACCGCCGGGCTGAATGATTGCCGTAATACCGACTTTAATCGCCTCTTTTACGCTATCAGCAAACGGGAAAAAAGCATCCGATGCCATTACAGTGCCTTTTAAATCTAACTTGGCTTTCTTCGCCTTTAAGACTGCAATTCTCGCCGAATCTACGCGCGACATTTGTCCCGCGCCAATGCCGATTGTGCGGTCAGATCGTGCAAAAACTATCGCGTTCGATTTTAAATGTTTTACTACTCGCCATCCGTAAAGCATTGCAGCAACTTCTTCCTGCGTCGGCGAGCGCTTCGTTACAACTTGAAGTTGACCGGCTGTAACACGTGCATTATCAGTTTCTTGAACTAAAAGCCCGCCCGCAATTTTCTTAAGATTAATTTCGTCGTCAACCGGTTTTATATGTCTGATAAGCCGCCGGTCTTTTTTCTTTCTTAAAAATTCCAGAACTTCTCTCGGGAATTCAGGTGCAACCAGAACCTCGATAAAAATCTCGTTAATCAATTTTGCCGTTTCCATATCGATCGGTCTGTTCAAAGCTACTATTCCACCGAATGCAGATTTCTGATCGGTCGTAAATGATTTTCGGTATGCTTCGACTAATTTCTCGTCAGACCCAACACCGCACGGGTTTGTATGTTTTATTATTGTTGCTGTCGGTTCACCCCGTAAACCCCGTTCACGGGGTAAACGGGGTGCATCGAATTCAGCTATCAATTCTGCCGCAGCTTGTATATCAACTATGTTATTGAACGATAATTCTTTACCGTGCAATTTCTCAAAATAGTTGAAGAAGTCGCCGTACAATGCTGCTTTTTGGTGTGGATTCTCGCCATAACGCAATTCATCGACTTTTCTTAGAATGACAGAAAAAGTTTCGGGTAGTACAGTTTGATTTTCGCCAACACTTGAAAGATATTTTACAACCACCGTATCGTAGCGAGCAGTGTGTTGAAAAACTTCTTTCGCCAACGCAAATCGAGTAGAATAACTTATTGCACCGTCGTTCTTTTCCAACTCTTCAACGATCAAATTGTAACGCACAGGATTGCTAACTACCGTTTTGTACTTAAAATTCTTTGCTGCCGAACGAAGCATCGCAGGCCCGCCTATATCTATCTGCTCAATGGCTTCTTCCAACTCAACGTCCTGTTTCGCAACGGTTTTTTCAAACGGATAGAGATTGACTACGATAAGATCAATCGGTTCAATATCAAATTCCGCTAACTGTTGTTGATGTAACTCGTTATCGGTAATAGCTAATAAACCAGCGTGAATTTTGGGATGTAAAGTTTTTACTCGACCGTCCAGTATTTCCGGAAAACTTGTAATTTCTGATACCGATTTTGCAGCTATTCCTGCGTCTTGCAAAGTCTTTAATGTTCCACCGGTTGAGATGATTTCTATTTCCCAT
>JAHJRJ010000073.1 GCA_018830765.1 Bacteroidota bacterium
ATGAATGATGTAGTAATCGTCAGTGCAGTTCGTACGCCAATCGGTTCTTTCAACGGTTCAATTAGCTCACTTCCTGCCACGAAATTAGGCGCTATTGTCATCGAAGAGGCTCTCAAAAGGTCGAACGTTGGGAAAGATCAAGTTGACGAAGTTATAATGGGTTCAGTTTTAACAGCCGGAATGGGACAAGCCCCAGCCCGCCAAGCAGCTATCTATGCCGGCTTACCTGAATCAGTTGAATGTATGACCATTAACAAAGTATGCGGCTCAGGATTAAAATCAGTTATGCTCGGCGCTCAGGCAATTATGTTGGGTGATGCAGATGTTGTTGTTGCCGGTGGGATGGAAAGTATGTCTAACGTCCCTTACATACTCGACAAAGCACGTTCAGGTTACCGAATGGGTCACGGACAACTGACGGATTTACTGATTAATGACGGTTTGTGGGATGTTTATAATAACTTCCACATGGGGACTGCCGCAGAATTGACAGCGAAAGAGTATCAAATTACGCGAGAAGCTCAAGATGAATTTGCGGTAACAAGTTATAAGCGGGCGTTGAATGCTCAAACAAACAATTTATTTAAAGAAGAAATTGTGCCGGTAGTAATTACTCAAAAAGGGTCTGATTCGCTAATCATCAGCGAAGATGAAGAACCGAAGAAAGTAAAGTTCGATAAAATTGCTACATTAAAACCTGCTTTTCAAAAAGACGGCACTATTACAGCGGCGAATGCGTCCAAAATCAACGACGGTGCGGCTGCCGTCGTCTTAATGTTGAAGAAAAAAGCTGAAGAGTTAGGTATTAAGCCACTTGTTAAAATTATTAACTCCGCTTCTTTTGCTAAAAAGCCCGAAATGTTTCCTACAGCTCCCGCCGATGTTATCCAAAAACTTCTAAAGAAAACCGGCTTCTCAAAAGAAGATATCGATTTGTATGAAATTAATGAGGCTTTCGCCGTTGTTACATTATCCGTCATAAAAATATTAGGATTGGATATGAATAAAGTAAACATTAACGGTGGAGCTGTTGCACTCGGACATCCGATAGGAGCCAGCGGTACAAGACTACTTGTTACACTCATCCATGCAATGAAACAACAAAATGTAAAACGCGGCTTAGTTACTTTATGTATCGGTGGCGGTGAAGCCAGCGCTATGATAATAGAACAATAAACTCGAAGGAGAACAAGTATGGACATAAAAAACATCACAGTGATTGGTGCAGGTACGATGGGAAATGGTATTTCTCACGTTTTTGCCCAATATGGGTTTCAGGTCGTCTTGAACGATATTAAACAGGAATATATCGACAGGGCAATCACAAACATTTCTAACAATCTCGACCGTCAAATTAAAAAAGGAACTCTAACCCTAGAACAGAAACAAGCAACATTAAATAATATTAAACCGGAATTATCTTTTGACTCGGCAATAAAAAATGCAGATTTAATTATAGAAGCAGCTACGGAAGACAAACAGATAAAGCTGAATATTTTCAAAACACTCGATTCGAATTCAGCAGCTCATACTATTTTAGCCACCAACACTTCATCTATTTCCATTACTGAGATTGCTGCAGTTACAAAACGTCCGGATAAAGTAATCGGCATGCATTTTATGAATCCTGTTCCGGTGATGAAATTAGTCGAAGTAATCCGGGGGCTGTCAACTTCCGATCAAACTTACCAAACAATAAAGGCTCTTACCGAAAAGTTAGAAAAAACTCCTGTCGAAGTAAACGACTATCCCGGTTTTGTCGCAAACCGCATATTAATGCCGATGATTAACGAAGCAATCTATTGTGTAATGGAAGGCGTAGCAACTAACGAAAGCGTTGATACAGTATTGAAGTTAGGCGCAAATCATCCGATGGGTCCGTTGCAATTGGCAGATTTTATCGGGTTGGATGTGTGCTTGGCGATTATGGAGGTAATGCACAACGGTTTAGGCGACCCCAAATATAGGCCCTGTCCGTTACTTAAGAAAATGGTCGCTTCTGGAAATTTGGGAAGAAAAACCGGTAAAGGATTTTACGATTACACACAAATAAAATGAGGAATCAAGATGAATTTCGATTTTACAGAAACGCAGTTGATGATCAAAGAGATGGCAAAGAAATTTTCCGAAGATGTGTTAGCACCTACAGCAGCCGAAAGAGATGAGAAAGAAGAATTTCCCCATGACGCGGTTAAACAGATGGGCGAATTGGGATTAATGGGTATGATGGTTCCTGAACAATTCAACGGTGCCGGTCTCGACACTGTGAGCTATGTAGTAGCTATGGAAGAAATATCAAAGATGGATGCATCGGCAGGAGTTATAATGTCCGTAAATAATTCGCTTGTATGTTACGGTTTGGCTGAATTCGGTTCTGACTTTCAAAAGGAAAAATATCTTAAGGAGTTAGCCATCGGCAAAAAGTTAGGAGCTTTTGCTCTATCAGAACCGGAAGCCGGCAGTGATGCTTCAAATCAGAAAACTACGGCTGTCCGAGACGGCGATTTTTATTTAATTAATGGTACAAAAAATTTCATAACGAACGGTAAATATGCCGATGTAGTTTTAGTGATGGCAACAACCGATAAATCCAAAGGCACTCACGGTATAAGCACATTTATTGTTGACAAAGGAATTCCCGGATTCGAAGTAGCGAAGAAAGAAAATAAACTCGGTATCCGAAGCTCAGATACTGTATCTCTTTCTTTCACCGATTGTCGCGTTTCTGTTGAAAACAGAATCGGTGAAGAAGGATTCGGATTTAAGTTTGCTATGAAGACGTTAGATGGCGGTCGCATAGGAATTGCCGCTCAAGCTTTGGGTATTGCTCAAGCATCTTTAGAAGCGGCGCTGAAATATTCTAAGGAACGCAAAGCTTTCGGACAATTCATTGCCGAGTTTCAAGGTATTCAGTTTAAGCTTGCAGATATGGCGACAAGAATCGAAGCAGCACGGCTGTTAACTCTGAAATCGGCAGCTCTGAAAGATAGCGGTAAACCTTACGGTCATGCATCTGCTATGGCAAAACTTTATGCATCGAAAGTTGCTGTGGATGCTGCTCTCGAAGCGATACAAATTCACGGTGGATATGGGTATGTTAAAGATTATCCCGTAGAAAGATACTTGCGTGATGCAAAAATAACTGAGATTTATGAAGGGACTTCAGAGGTACAGAGGATAGTTATCGCCAGAAATTTATTGAAAGATTGACCTACATTTTAGACTCTGTAACCGATGTAAAATAAAGAGTTTAAGAGATGGCTTAAAGAATTTATTAAAAAATACTTGACAAGTTTATTAAAATTTTGTATAATTGTGCCAGCCAAAAAATTAAATGTTATTTAATTTAAACTATCAATAACAAATTTAATAGGAGGTTTTATGAAACGTTTATTACTTGCTATTTTTCTTGTAATTCTGTCAGTGGGGTTTGTTTTTTCGCAGAATGTATCTGTATCAGATTATCAGGTACCTGTTAGCTCGGCAAAAAACTTGCTCTTAAATGCCAATTGGAATTGGGCACAAACTGGCGATACTGTCACAACCAATAACATGAGTGGTGCAGTGTTTTTTAGGACTTTTTATTCATCTTTACCTTTTGCTTGGTTTATCGATGCCGATGGAGCTGCAAATCGTTCATTAGGTAATAAATGGCAACTTCAGACGAATCTATCGGGTCGAGTAAATAAATATGTTTGGGATGATCAGGATTGGTTCGGTTTTGGTAGAGCTAGGGTTAGATATGAGAGACCAGCAGTCGGGCCAGAATGGGATCAACCGGCTTCAGATTTGACAATCGGTGCGGGATATGGAAGATTTATTAATGCTACAGCATTGGCGAAAGCTGTCCGTATCGAAGGGCATTTACTCAAGGAAGGAGTAATCAAAAATCACATGCCGAAAGAAATCATGATCGAAGTAGCCAACATTATTGAACGTGAAGGAGAATATAAAGATTTATACGGAGCAACTTACGAAGTACAGTGGTTCAAAGCAATTGAAGAAAAGATTAAAGAATCCGGAGAACTCATTGGCGAACATCTTGGTGCAATGGGTTTCTTTAGAACGCGCCAAGTTTTATTTAATATTCAAGAAAAAGTTAACGATAGATACTATGGTTGGGATTTAAGCGCTGGAGTATTGTTTGAACTAACAAAGCCGTTTAAAAGTCAAGAAATTGGTTCACCGCAATTAACTATTATCGGCAATTATGCATATCCTATTGATTGGAGTATGCAGCTAAATGCAAAAGCCGAAGCCAGTACGCCGATTGATAGCAATTTCTTCAAGCAGACTAACATCAGTGTTGGTACCGATTTCATCTACGAATTATCAAACAAGATCAATTGGGTAACCGGATATCGGCTGGGCTTACTTAAAAAACCAAATGTAGATGCCCAGACCACACATAATTTATCTTCGTCATTCCTATTCTATCTTGAAAATCAAATCTATTATGGGGTTACAGGTTCTCTTTCAAAGATAGGTGATAATGCTACAAATCTTGGAATCTCGATGTCATTACAATACAGATTATTTTAATAGGATACTTTGATAGTTTTATAAAAGGCGTTGAAATCAACGCCTTTTTTTTATTTGAAATCCTGCCAAATTTTTATTAAATTCATAAAGAATGAAATCTAAATATTTGCTTAACAGGTTACCTCTTCTAGAGGAATACATCGGCGGACTACAGGGCGGCGAATCGATTCTTTTCATCACATCTTTTGAAAATGAACTGCGACCGGTCATTTCCGCAATTATCGAAAATCTGAACGAGAATAAGTTTTCGATAATTTATTTAGGATACGACATCAGTTTTAAGGAAAAGATTTCGACATTTCCAAATTCGCACGTTATCGATTTATCCTCTTCAAAAACTTCATCAGCTAATGTGATTTCATCAGTTAAACGATTCTTTACCAAGCACCGGAAAAAAACTTGTCTAGTGATTGATGATATTTCACCTGCCCGCCGGCTTGCCCCGAACTTTTCGGGGCTCGCCCGAACCCCGCCCGACCGGCTGACGCCAGTCAGGCGGGCGGGGACATGGTCGATTGGGTCAGGCGGGTCTTTTACACCTTTCCTCAAAAACGAAAAGAAAATTCTCTCTTTTTACAGTGAGATCATTGATACGGTGAAAAAGAAAAATGCTTTACTCGTCTCGACTGTCATTTCTTCAAAACTTTCTAATGATTCTATCGGTGTATTAAAGGATTTGGCTTCTATTACTATCGATACGGTTTTGCAATCAGGCACTATTCATGGGTCGCTCTTGAATCGAAAGAATAAATACA
>JAHJRJ010000074.1 GCA_018830765.1 Bacteroidota bacterium
ATAAAGGAAAGATTATTTTTGATTATTCACACGATGAACTGCAGTCTTTTAAGCATAAGTATAACGGAAAATTAGAGAATTTATTTCTCGAACTTACTGAATAAACAAATGCGGCAATTAATTCACATCTTATTCTATAAACTAAAATCCAATCTCAAGTTGACAGTCGAATTAACTCCGCAGGGTCTGATTAAAAACATCGGTTCATTTTTACTCTATGGAGTATTTGCAATCGGCGCTTTTTATTTTACTCGCGCTGCACTACACTATCTCTTAATCGAAGCACATCTCGGTTTGTTCCTACTTCACCGGTTCCTTTCAATGGCCCTTTTCGTTTTTTTTCTTACCGTAAATTTAGGTAATATAATCGTATCATATTCTACTTTGTACCGCTCGAGCGAAGTCCAATCTCTCTTTACAAAGCCTGTTTCTTTTACAAACATCTTCATCGTAAAATTTTTTGATAACTTTTTTTATAGCTCAACCACGTCATTCTTAATAGGATTGGCGGTTATTGCCGGCTACGGAAGTTATTTTCAGATGCCCGTCTTTTTTTATTTTATCGTGTTATTTCTCGTTTTCGTCCCTTTTATGTTAATTTCGGCGAGCTTAGCAGTTTTGTTCTTGTTCGGTCTAATGAAATTAGCATCAAGAGTCGGTATTGTTCCGGTTGTAGTAAGTTTAATCGTCGGATACATCAGCTCGATTTATATTTATTTCAAAATGGTAAATCCTTACCGTCTCATCAATGAGATAATGCAGTATTATCCTAACATTGATTTTTATTTCGACAAATTCGACCCGCCGTTTTTAAAATACTTACCTAATCATTGGGCTGCTGAATTTTTATACTGGACATCACGTGGTGAACCAGCGGGCGGTTTATTCTTTCTTTATATTATAGTAATGGTCTCAATAATTACATTTATACTGTTAGTATTCGTGGCGAATAAGTATTATCGAAAAAGTTGGGTCGATTCACTAGAGTTAAAATTTTCCAGAAAGAATAAAATGGTTGCAGCAGAAAACAGATTCCGAAAAAATCTTTTTCGTAACCGGCAGTTCGATGTGTTGTACAAGAAAGAGTTATTACAATTTATCCGCGAACCGGGTCAGTGGTTACATTTTTTGATATTAATACTCTTCATGGTGATTTTTGCGGTGAGTATGACGCGGTTGGAAATAAAATCGGCACAACCGTTTTTACAATCGGTAGCTTATACTGTAGTGTATCTTTTTACGGCTTTTTTAATTGCATCGATGGCGATTCGGTTTGTATATCCGATGATTAGTATGGAAGCGAATAATTTTTGGAAAGTCAGGAGCGCACCTGTTTCCGCATCCAAAATATTTTGGATAAAATTATTGTTTGTCTTATTGCCGATACTCATCATTGGTGTTTTGCTTTCACTGTTTTCGAACTGGCAATTTAGAGATGAACCGATACTAATATTCGTATCTGTTGTGAGTACGCTATTCGTAATCGTGACTTTAGTTTCGGTTAACATCGGGGGCGGCAGTTTTTTCTCAACGTACGACGAAAAAAATCCGATCAGAATTGCTTCCACACAGGGCGCATCTTTAATTTTTCTTTTAAGCTTGATTTACTTAGTAGTAATTACGGGCGCTGTTTATATAACCACTTTTCATTATTTCGAACAATCAAGTCTACAATCGGCAGAAGGATTGAACCGGTACACAATCCGTTCAGCAGTATTTGTCGGTATTTTCTCGATACTCGTCAGCGGCTCTGCGCTGGTTGTAGGAATTAAATCGCTGAAAAGAGATTATTAGAGATTTAGATTGAATTTTCTAAAGATATTTCTTAATTTAACTTCCGGATTATGGAAACGACAGTAAAAAGTATTAACTATTTTATACTTCTCTTACTTTTAGGGTGGAATTCATTACAAGGACAAAGTCAGTTTAAGTTTAACGACGTTGCAGAAAAAAAATTCTTAGCCGCCCTAAGAGAGTATGAACATAAAGATTACGCCGACGCTGCTTTATCGTTCGAAAATTTAGTAAGTTCTCCGTTTCATCAAAGGACAACTGCTTCCGGCGTAATGCTCGGTAAAACTTATTTGCGCTTAAACCAACATGAAAAAACAATTTCTTTTCTTAAGAAATTTTTACTGCAATATCCTCATAGTAGATACGTTGATGGCGCTCTCTATACTTTGGGGATAGCATATTCGGAAAACGGGAGTTACGAAGATGCCGCCTACGCTTTTTTGACTACAATGGAAATTACAAACGATTCGAAAACAAGCCGGCGTGCTCTCTCCCGCCTCGAACAAATTGTAGTTGAAAAAATTCCGGAACAGAAAATTTTATCTTTGATAACAAAACAAACAAATCAAGAAAACCGGATTTTGCTTAAGTTACTTTTAACGAGCAAGCAATATAAATCGACTGAATTTATTAAAGCAAAAAGTACGTTAGAACCGTTGATTAAAGAAGCTGTGGATTCTAAATATCGCGACAAAGTTAATACGCTTGTTAAAAAACTTGAAAGAGGATATGAAATAAAAATTGGCGTTTTGCTCCCATTGATGAAATCCCTACCCGCTTCACCGTTCCGCGAGATAGGAGAGGAGTTGCTCAAAGGAATACAGTTTGCCGTCGACGAGTTTAATTCAAGAGACGATACTGATTTTAAAATTGTGTTAGAAGTGATTGATACCGAACGGAATGTAGATAAAGCAGCTAATGCCGTCAAAAATTTATCAAACAAGAAGGACTTGTTAGCGATAATTGGACCTGTGTTCAGTAATGAAGTTCAAGCTTGTGTGCCCATTGCTGATGAATATCGAATACCACTTATAACTCCCACTGCAACCGCGAACGGGCTTGCATCTGCGGGTGAATTTGTTTTTCAAACAAACCCTGATTTCAATACTCGCGGTAGAGCTATGGCAACTTTTGCAATAAAGGATTTAGGCCTCGTGAACTTGGCAGTTGTGTCGCCTAACGAACCGTCCAACAAAAGTATGACAGAAAGTTTTATATTAGAAGCGCACAAATTAGGCGGAAATGTAATCGCCGTCGAGTGGTATCAAAAGGGTGTGTCCGACTTGAGTGATCAATTTAAAAATTTACGGGAAATAGGTTTAACTTCTGCTAATGAACCAATGATTTCATTCGGTTCTAAGTTTACTACAGAGGATAAGATAAAAGTTATTAAGGCGGGCGCCGAACCGAGACTCGTAGATTCGCTATTAAATATAGGTGGTTGTGTCGGAATCAACAGTCTTTTCGGAAAAAGAGGAAAGCGAATTGCCGATTCGCTAAACTTAAAATATTACCTACCGTCAACAAGAATCGATAGTATGGATATACCTGTGAATTCTATTCACGGTATATTTTTCCCCGTATCGACTTCCGAAGAAATAGGGATCATCTTACCGCAACTCAGTTATTACAATATCCGAACTCAGGTATTAGGCAGTAGTGAATGGTACGATGAAAGGAAGCTTGAGCAAAACGCTGTATATGCGAACGGTTCAATTTTTTTCACTGAGAGCTTTGTTGACTATCAGTTGAAAGTCGTGTCGGACTTTCTCCGCAGATTTCAAAAACAGGTAGGAGACCAGCCAACCAATAATTGTTTGTTCGGCTATGATGCGATGTCGTTGATCGTTAAAGAAATCAAACAGAGTTCGATAACACGCGAAAAGTTAAAACTCTCGCTTTCAAGAGTAAAAGGATTTCAAGGAGTGCATTCAAAAATCAATTTGCAAAATCAGAGAGTTAACAGTGAACTTCAAATTCTTAAATATCTAAACGGAAATATTATTAAAATCGGAGAAGTAAGCGTTAGCGGTAATTAATCCTAAAATATCAAAGGAGTTTACATGAAT
>JAHJRJ010000315.1 GCA_018830765.1 Bacteroidota bacterium
AAAAGTTGACCAAGCAAAAATTTCATATCAACAAGCGGCTGAGAGACAATCACTGATTACTGAATCAATAAAAATTCAAACTCAAAATGCTTTGTATCGAATCGAACAAGCCAAGAAACGCATCGAGGGCCAAGATAGGGCGATTGCTCAAGCAGAGAAGGGCTATGAAATCGCTAAATCACGCTATAACAACGGGTTAGGAACACAGCTCGAAATAAACGATGCGGAGTTGGCATTAACCCAAGCCAAGGTAAATTACTACCAAGCAGTTTACGATTATGAAGTGGCAAAAGCTGAGCTTGATCAGCTCTTAGGTAAATCATTATAAAATACAAAAGGAAAATATTATGAAACTTATAAATTCATTTTTAGCAATCGTTCTTTTAGCATCAATGATGATTGGCTGTGGAACAAAATCTAACAACGTCGATGAACCTGTTATTCCCGTTGAAGTGAAAACGGTAGAAAAACTTAAAGTTGAAAGAACACTCGATTTTGCCGGAACAATCATGGCTTGGAGAGAAACTAATTTAGGCGCACAAACTTCAGGACGAATAGAAAAAATCTTCGTCAAAGAAGGCGATGAAGTTAAAGAAGGAGACATACTTGTTCAAATGGACGACACGCAACTCACTCAAGCACGCATTCAATACGAGCTTGCAAAGGAGGACTTCCAACGGATGAAACCGTTGTTCGATGAAGGTTCAATCTCGCCGCAGCAGTTTGAAAAAGTAAAAGGCGGATATGAAACCGCGAAGGCAACTTATGAATTAATTCTCCGCAACACTCAACTCCGCGCACCATTCTCAGGAATTATAACGGCTAAGAGAATGAATGAAGGCGAAGTTTTTCTGCTCGCACCCGGATCGGGAGGCGCCCCCTCGGTTGTGAATTTAATGCAGATAAGCCAACTCAAAGTTTTAGTAAACGCCCCAGAAAGCGATTTCCCGAATGTTCGTCTCGGACAGAAAGCTACACTTGTTGTAGATATTTATCCGAATCAAACTTTTTCGGGAACAGTGTCGCGAGTTGACCCAGTAATTAATCCGACGACGCGCTCTTTTACCGTCGAGTTAAAAATTCCGAATGATAAGCGGATATTGAGACCCGGTATGTTTGCACGTGTGATGATTAAAACCGGAGATATTGATGCATTGATAATTCCACGCAGTGCATTAATCAAACAATTGGGAACAAATATTTTGTACACCTACATAATCGAAAACGATGCAGCAAAACGGCGCGAGGTAACTTTAGGAAAAGAAATGGATGCAATCGTCGAAGTACTCTCCGGCCTTGAAATCGGCAATCAACTCGTTGTTAAAGGAATGGGTCGGCTGAAAGACGGTTCGCGCGTTCAAATCGTAAGCAGTAATTAACGGAGGCAATCAATGAATCTACCAAAAGTATTTGTAAGGCGTCCTGTTACAACTTTGATGGTGTTTATGGGACTATTAATCGTAGGAATATTTGCATTGGTTCAACTTCCGATAGATTTCTTCCCGGAAATTGAACCGCCAATAGTCAGTGTTCTGACTTCATATTCGGGTGCAAGTGCGCAGGACGTTGAAAAGAACGTTACAAAAATTTTAGAATCAAGTCTCGGTACTGTAAGTGAATTAAAGAAAATCTCATCAACATCGATGGATAATGTATCGGTTGTTATGCTGGAGTTTGAATGGGGAACGAATTTAGATGAAGTATCGAACAACGTTCGTGACGCTTTAGAATTTGCAAAACGCCGCTTGCCCGACGATGTAGAAACACCGATGATTTTCAAATTTAGCACAAGCTTGATGCCTATAGTATTCTTAGCGGCAACAGCCGAAGAAAATTATCCCGGTTTAAATAAAATCATCGAACAAAAAATAGCTGACCCTTTGAAACGCATTCCGGGCGTTGGTACCGTTATAATGTTCGGCGGACCGATTCGGCAAATTCAAATCAACATCGACCCCAAACGGCTTGAAGCATACAACTTAAGCATCCAACGAATAGGCCAAGCACTGCAAGCCGAAAACATAACAATGCCTGCAGGTTCCATCAAAATGGAACGGATGGAATACTACATACGTGTTCCGGGTGAATTTGCCGATGCAAATCAAATCGCCAATATCGTTGTTGCTAAATCTCCAATAGGCAGCGGTTTAGTATATTTAAAAGACGTCGCCGAAGTTAAAGATACATTAAAAGAAAGAACTATCAACGTTCGTTTAAACGGCGGGCGTGGCTTAATGCTTATTATTCAGAAACAATCGGGTGCCAATACGGTTGCGGTTGCTTCAGCCGTAAATAAAAAATTAGAAGAGCTTAAAAAAGGTTTACCTTCCGACGTTAAACTCGAACAATTTTTCGACCCATCAGTATTCATTATAAATTCCGTTCGTAATTTGACTGAAGCAATTCTTTTAGGCGGCTTGTTCGTTTCTCTTGTAGTTCTTGCTTTTCTACGCAGATGGAAAGCTACCGTAATCATCATACTAACAATCCCATTCTCATTGATTGTTGCATTCATCTATCTTTACTTTTCTGGCAACACAATCAATATTATTTCACTCTCATCCTTATCAATTGCAATCGGAATGGTAGTTGACGATGCAATAGTTATACTTGAAAACATCTCGCGCCACGTTGAACGGGGCGCTCGTCCGCGCGAGGCGTCTATATTTGGCTCAACCGAAGTGGGATTAGCTGTAACCGCTGCTACGCTCACTATAGTTGCAGTATTCTTCCCGCTTACATTTTTAACGGGAATGGCGGGAATTATGTTCAAGCAGCTCGGCTATTTAGTTACAGTAACAATCCTTACTTCGCTGTTTGCATCGCTAACGTTAATACCGATGCTTTCTTCACGCTGGTTAAAATCGAGAAAGGAAGAAGAACAAAAGCCCAAACGATTTCAAAAATTATTTGATAAAAGCGAAAAGATTTTCACATCAATCGAAACTTTTTACGGTAAAGCACTCGAGCTGGCTTTAGACCACAGAAAATTTGTAATCATTGCTGGCATAGTTATCTTCTTCGTTGTTGTAGGAAGTTTTCCGTTTCTCGGTAAAGGGACTGAGTTTATGCCCAAAAGCGATGAATCGCAAATTCAAATTTATGTTGAATTGCAAACAGGTAACAATTTAGATGAAACAATAAAAACAGCAAAGCAAGTTGAAGAGATTATCCAAAAAGAAGCACCTGAAATTTCGTTCTTGGCGGTTCGTTCGGGAATTAACGATGAAGGATTTTCGTCGGCGCTCTTCGGAGCAAAAGAAGGTTTGCATATGTTCAATATTCAAACACGTCTTTCCAGAAAAAATGAGCGAGAGCGTTCGGTGTTTGAAATTGCCGACCTGTTACGCGAAAAACTTCAACCTATTGCCGGCATAACTCAACTAAACATATTTACAGCTTCGACACCAATGGGAAGCGGTAAACCATTAGCAATCGATGTTATCGGTCACGATTTAGATAAAACAACTAAGCTTGCGAACGAGATAGCCGAAATTGCTGAAAAGACGGAAGGCACTCGCGACGTAGATATCAGCAGAAGTCAGGAACGCCCCGAGCTTCAAGTGATGCTGAACCGCGATAAACTTGCGATGATAGGTTTGAATACATCAACTGTTGCTACTGCAATCCGCAACAGTATGTATGGATTGACTCCGACACGATATCGCGAAGGCGGAGATGAGTATGATATTTTCATAAGATATAATACACAAAACCGAACAAGCATCAGCAATTTGGAAAACGTACCGATTACAACAATGACAGGACAAATTGTAAAACTTAAGGATATTGGGAAAGTTGTAGAAGAATTTTCGCCCCCCGATATCAAGCGAAAAAATCAGGAGCGCGTTGTTACGGTTGCCGCTAATACCGAAGACAGGTCGCTTGGCGACATCACGAACGATTTAAAAGCCGCAATCGCAAAGATAGATATTCCAACCGACGTTACAATAGAATTTGCCGGTCAAGTTGAACAGCAGCAAGAAACATTTCAGGACTTATTGCTATTTATGATTCTCAGCATCTTCCTGGTTTACATTGTTATGGCATCGCAATTTGAATCGCTGCTCGACCCGTTCATTATAATGTTCTCTGTGCCGTTCTCATTTGTTGGAGTGTTCCTTGCTCTGATGCTGACAGGACAAACTTTCAGCGTGATTTCATTTTTAGGTGCTGTACTGTTAATCGGTATCGTTGTTAAAAACGCAATCGTACTAATTGATTATACAAATATAACACGAGCACGCGGTATCGGTTTGCGAGAAGCCATAATTTACTCAGGTAAAAACAGATTGCGTCCCGTTTTGATGACTACGATTACGACACTGCTTGGAATGCTGCCGCTTGCTCTAAGCACTGGCGAAGGTTCTGAAACTTGGAATCCGTTAGGCATTTCGGTAATTGGCGGACTTACAGTTTCCACAATAATTACGCTTGTATTTGTGCCTGTAATTTATTCCTTGTTCAGAGCAAGACAATTGAAGAAGGAAATCGATTAAAAAGATATGAACTCAACCCCCTACGGGGCTGACCAAAAAGTCCTTTGTGTCCGTCAGTTGACGGATTAGTGTCTTAGTGACTTTGTGGCTGATGACTTGAATTCAGATTTTAAATAAGGTTTTTATTTGCCACGAAGACACAAAGACTCAAAGAATCACTAAGAA
>JAHJRJ010000316.1 GCA_018830765.1 Bacteroidota bacterium
AAATTTTTTTAATAATCACAAAACATCGGCTTTTTTAGTTGTGAATATAATACCAACAGAAAAGGTATTGCTGAGGTTATTCTCGCATCAATCTTTCTTGTAATAGTTTTTGCATATCTCTACGACCATCTAAGATACAATGGACAAAAACCACTTTCTCAATAATTTGATAAATAATACGATACGGTTTATAGTTTAGCTCTAGAAATTCATCTATTCCAAGTAAACTTAATTCTGGAGGGACATGGCCACGATTTGGATATTCTTGAAGGGATAAACATTTCTCATACAATTTTGAGTATAATTTCTCAGCTTTTTCTTCTGAATCATTGAAAAAAACATATTGATATTAACTTTGAACTTCACGCTGTCCCCGTTTAAAATCTTCTATACGATTTTGAACATTGTCAAGCGATTTTTTTAATGTTTTATAATTACCTTTTTTAATTTCCCTTCCACTCAATGCAAGAATTTTTAGTAGAGCAATGCTCTCTTGTGTCTTTTCATATACTTTAACATCCTGAAGAATTACTTTTGCTTCACCGTTATGTGTAATAACTAATGTTTTCTGATTTTCCGCAACATCCCGGACAACTTCAGAAGCATGTGTTTTTAAATAACTTATTGGTTTTACTACTTCGCTGAATCTCATTTTGGTTCCTTTCATTATACGACTATAATATAGTCCTTTAATTAGTCTAAGTCAAGCCAAATAACGAATCTGTCATTAAGCCTTATAACTATTAATTATACTGCCATATATCCGTGTAACACTTCGGCAGTAGGAATGTTATCTACTGTTAAATTATTTATTATCTCCAATACCACATTTTTTGGATACTAACTGATGTTACGCACTCCTGAATTTTTCAGCCACCAAGACACCAAGACCCCAAGTAACACCAAGGGATCTTGTGCATTTCTTCTGAAAAACTGGCGTTCTTTATGGAACCTTCGTGTCTTTGAGTCTTCGTGGCAAAGTATTTTTAGTTTCTGCGTAACATCAGATACTAATTTACCGTGAGGATATCATATCCGCCCTCAATATTCGGTGTTGATCGGTATGTTAAGCTTTATCTTTCAGCATTTTTATTACATGCTTTGCAAGATTTTCATTTATCTCATTATGGCGTGGAATAGGTTGGGCAACTTTTGTACTCGGATTCTGGTACCAGTCGTGTTTTCCCCCATGCCTTATAAAAACACAACCCATCTCTTCCAATCGCCTGATTAAATCTTTTCTCTTCACGCAACTTCCAGTTCAGAAATTTTACGAACACAAGGAATTACACCGCTAGTTAATTCTTTATATAAATCTTTTAAATGTTCTTTCAATTCATCTAATGTTTCACCCTGCGTCATATAAGCGGGAAATTCTTCTAAATATCCTAACCACATATCACTGTCCTGCCAGTATGAAAACTTTTTGGATTCCATAATTATACTCCTTTTAATATGCTTAACATAATACAATTTGATAAAATATAATTCTTAATAATTTCAAATTCAAATTTTTGCTTCTCTACATTCCTTTTGCTAAATTTACGTAAATTATAAATCCCCGCCCGTCCCGACATGTCGGGACAGTCGGGCGGGTAAAATGTAAAGAACGTAAAACGTTCTAAAATGAAAAATTACTTTTTGGGTGACCAGAGGGACTCCCCGCCTGCCTGTCTTATTTACAAATTGGCGGGCAGGGAACCCTCGACCTCCAGGGCCACAACTTCCAATTCGACTAGACTTAGCAATCCCGCTTGGCGCTCTTGCGTCAACTTAAGAGACCTGTCCATCGGTCTTTTGACATTAGTGCCACTATTTGCCCCGTCCCGAAAGCTTTCGGGATCGGGGTTCAGGGTAATGCGAGGATTGAAACAAACGCATATTCAATCTTCGTTAAGTCCGTCGGGGTTTTCCAATGGGTCGATTAGAACTATCTGCGTTTTTCTCTGTCGTTATTCCTACATATATATAGAGTATTTCAGCTTCAAAAAACTTTGCAAAGTGTTTTGAATCGGTTCGGTTGATACAAAACTTACAAATCATACATCAAAGCAATTGTCATTTACTGAAAAATATACGAAAGGTAATCATCATATTTTAATAAAGTAAACTACCACCGTCAATCTACGATTCCTCTACGAGGCCGTAGGAAAGGCGGTGGTTTTCTAAGTTGAATAAAATAAAAAAGCCTCAACTACGTTACGTTTGTTGAAGCGTACAAATAATTTGTTATTTGTCCCGACTTGTCCCGACTGTGTCGGGACGATGTCGGGATTGAAATTTGGTATTTTGTATTTGTGCCCCCAACGAGATTTGAACTCGTGTTCCAAGCTTGAAAAGCTCGTGTCCTAGGCCTCTAGACGATAGGGGCGGAAATCAACCCCGATGAATCGGGGTCAATGCAAAATCCCCGCCCGTCCCGACATGTCGGGACAGTCGGGCGGGTAAAATGTAAAGAACGTAAAACGTTCTAAAATTAAAAATTACTTTTGGGGTGACCAGAGGGACTCGAACCCTCGACCTCCAGGGCCACAACCTGGCGTTCTAACCAACTGAACTATGGTCACCGTGTTTTACCCCGTAAAACCCCGTAAAACGGGGTAAAACGGGGTTTTAGCTTTTAACCCGAAAATTGCATTTGAGAAATCAATTAAACCTTCGATCCCTGTAATCTATTAACATAGTTGAAGAAACAATTTTCTATTGCATTTTTCGGGTTTAATAAAACACCTGGCGTTTCCCGATCCCGAAAGCTTTCGGGATCGGGATCCTCAAATTGACTCGTAAGTTGGGACTATTCAAACACAAAAAATATACTCATTTATACGTCGAAAAACAAAATTTTAATAAAACCCCGATGAATCGGGGTAAAATGGTTATTTAGGTTTATTTAACCCTAAAAATTCATTAGGAAATTGTATAACTTATTATTCTTAATAAGTTTAATAGAAACTAATCGCTCCTAATGAATTTTCTGGGTTTAAAAGTTTCTGATAAAGTTTTTTCCAAGG
>JAHJRJ010000317.1 GCA_018830765.1 Bacteroidota bacterium
CACCCTCCTGAATGATACTTACACTTATGATGACGGAAAAAATTTTCCGATAACGTATTACGTCTATCCCGGTTATGATGAGAAGGCAACCGAAGATTTTCGAAACACAAAGAAGATGATTGCCTTTCTAGAAAATTATTTTGGACCTTATCCGTTTAAGGATGAAAAATATGGGATTGCAATGGTGGTGGGAGAATTGACTACTGAAAATCAAACGATTACCAGTTTGCAAGAATCGCTCGTTACCGGCGAAGGAGATGCTGAACCGATATTAGTTCATGAGCTTGCTCACCACTGGTTTGGCAATTTGATTACGCCGGCGAGTTGGCATCATACGTGGCTCAGCGAAGGATTTGCGACTTACGCCCAAGCGTTTTATTATGAGTACTATCTCGGCAAAGAAATTTATCATTCTATAATGGATCATTTTATGTCTCCGAAACAAGGAACTTACGTAGGCTCGGTGATAGGAAAATCAGACACAAGTTTCTGGGATTCTTTTTCTGACAGAGTTTATTTCAAAGGGGCCATCGTCCTCCATATGTTACGAAAAGTTGTCGGCGATTCCACCTTCTTCCGCATACTCAAAAATTACACATCGAACCCAAATTATATGTACAAAAACGCTACCACAGAAGATTTCATCATGGAATGTGAATCGGTAAATGGGGAGCAGCTTGATTGGTTTTTTAAACAATGGATTTACGCCGATACCGACTCGATTGACAGACCTGTTTTAACTTTCGATTGGCATTCCGAACAAAACGAAAATGGATATGACGTATTTGTAACTATCAAACAATTATCATCTCATATATATACTTACCGGCTACCGATTGATATATCTATCACGTCTTCTGATGGGGAGATAGATTATCAAGTGATCAGCGATAGAGGCGAACAAGTTTTCATCTTGAAATGCAATTCTAAACCATTGAAGGTTGAATTGGATAGAGAAAATTGGGTGTTCAAAGAATTGAAAGTTCAATAAATTTACAAGCGCGAGATGAGCGGCACGAAAACTTACCGCGAGCTTTCGAAACGCGAAAAAATTAACCGTTACGGATAATGAATAATGAATTCCATTTTAAAACGCAGAAGTATTCGTCAATATACGGATGAATTTGTCTCCGATAAACATGTTAAGAAAATTTTAGAAGCAGCGATGAGTGCACCGTCAGCAAGGAATGCGAGACCCTGGCAATTTATTGTTGTGAGGGATAAATCGACACTGAAAAAATTATCCGAAACGCACATCAACGCATCGATGGTAAAAAACGCTAATCTTGCAATTGTGGTTTGTGGAGATTTAAGTAAGCAAAGTCATAAAGATTACTGGGTATTGGATTGCTCGGCTGCAACTGAAAACATATTGATCGAAGTGGAGGAGCTCGGTTTAGGCGCAGTGTGGGTGGCTGTTTATCCTCGAGAAGAAAGGATAAAACATGTTAGAAAAGTATTCGATTTGCCTGTGGATATCGTTCCGTTATGCATTATACCGATAGGGTATCCGGCTGAGACACCTGAACCCCGAAGTATTCGGGGTGAACCTAAAAACCGTTATGACGAGTTGAAAGTACATATTGAAAAATGGTAAAAGTTGTTTTCCAAATGTTGCAAGAATTAGAAATATTTACGATATTGTAAGCACAAGCCATGTACCCAACAGAGAAAATATTATTACAGATACTGAAGGAATCATCGAGCCGGAATAAGACTCTTGGTAAAACTGAACTCATTAAATATTTATATTTAACGGAGGTTGAATATTACAGGGTTAACCGTGAGCGATTAACAGATTTAAAATGGCTGTTTCATCTATACGGACCGTATGCTTATGAGTTAGAAGATACTTTGAAGCTTCCGGTATTTCAAAAACTAATTATTGAAACAGGTAATGACCGAGAATTCATAAAATATAAAGTCGCTGAACCTAACAATGACTACCGACAATATGTAGATCCAAAACTAAGCGTACTTATTAAAAAGATCGTCGGACAGTGGAAGGATAAGGATTTTGCCGAACTTCTTGACTATGTATATTTTGAAACAGAACCAATGCAGTTTATAGAAAATAGAGGTGAACAACTAGATTTTTCTACAATAATAAAAGAAACTTTAACAGTGGTTGTGCCTTTGAAAGCCTCGAAAGAAACCGAACGAAGAGTTGCTGAACTTAGGAAACAATTAGCACCAGCACTAAAACGACTTGGTGAAAAACGGACAACAGAACGACAGGAGGGGAATGAATACAAAGAAGCCAAGGAAGCATGGGATGAAGAGATGAGTAAAGATATTGACCCTGAAGTTTACAAAAAAATTTTTATAACCATAACTAAACCATTCTACGGCTCTGGCAAAGAAGGGAATTGACATATCGGGGCTTGTAAGTTCCTACTATGAGAATGGACCCACAATAGGAATTGTCGCTGGGCAGATTGTATGGATTCCAGCACTGTATCCAAATAAGAACAATGTTGTGATTGATATTGATGTTGCTTCGGATCCGACAGAGACAAAACTTCCAGCTTTTCTTAGACCGCTTGACCAGAAGAAAAATTATTTTCCGGTTAAAAGTCTCAATTTAGGGAGCGATGAGCACCCATTTGTATTGACTGGTAAAATACGCCCTGCAATTGTATTGATTGAAGAGATATCACAATGGGCTAAAGCTCCAGCCGAAAACTTTGCTATATGCGTCCCACTTTTTCGAGTTAGGAAACCGAAATTCTCTCAAAGTTTTGTCCTTAAGTCTCAAGCATTTCAATATGAGAGTAAGTTTTATGTTCCACCTGATCCACATTTTTATATCGAAGAAGGGGTGGCAAGGTTTGAACTGATACAAACTGTGCACCAATTAAGTATCAAACAGTTTCCAGATATAAATAAATCGACAATGTTGGCGGAAGAATTTTTTGCGTTATTGCGGATGCACTTGACCAGATTTTTCGGCGGGGCTATATCAAAAGAAGACCAAGATACACTTGAAGTGTATGGCCAACTCATACTCGAAGAAGCCAAGAAACAAGGAGTATCAATTTAACTATTATGCCTACACTAACCTGGATTAGTTAACAAGCTTAATGAAAGAGAAAACAAAACAATCATCTCACAGAATCAGAGATAAGCAAGCTGAATACAAACATTGGAAGCATCCTGGGGG
>JAHJRJ010000075.1 GCA_018830765.1 Bacteroidota bacterium
ACACACACATTCGTATGCTCGATCTTCCGATTTAAAACAAAGTAAACAGCGTCGCCTGATTTTTGGTAGGCAACGTAGTTTGCCATCTTGCCGAGTGAGATGAGGTCGTTTGATTTATAGAGAACGAGTCCATCTTCAAGTGTAAGCCGCTCGCCATTTTGGATTTTTTGCCAGATGGGGATTAATGTCTTACCAGTAAAATTTATATCCATAACGAAAATATATTAATTTCACATCAAATACCAGATGCAATAAAATAAGAATATTTCGAATAAATTACAGGAATAATTGCTCGTGAGTGATTTTAGAAAGTTTATGATGAAATACTAGATCAAATCTTTTAGTTCATCAATAGTAATTCCGACTTTCTTTATTATATTGTGGAGCGTTCCTATCTTAATTTCCCGATGTTGTGGAACGATTACAGACTTGTTTTTTTCTAGGTTGTACATGAAAATATGACTACCCCTTTGATGGTCAACGATATAGCCAATCCGTCTCAGCGCTCGAACTACTTCTCTCCCTGAAAATGTTTTACTCAAACAGCAACCTCAACTTCACGTAATATCGCTTTAGGGATAGATTTTATCTGATTAATTTTTTCTAATCCTTCTAGATAACAAATAATTGCCTCTTTTGCATTATTTATAGCTTCTTCTTCCGTATCACCTTGAGTAAAGCAGCCATCTAAGGCAGGAACAGTTACATTATATCCACCTTCTTGAGCCGGTTCTATGATTATGTTAAATCGCATAAAAAACCTCTTGTATAAGTTTTAAAAAAATATGAATTGCTTAATTAAATATAGATAGACAAAATTTAAATTTCAACTTTTTAAAATATTGCAAATACTTGTAACTTCTTCACATCCAATATCTTTCCCACTTCTCATCAACTATCTTTACAATCCTATCATCCATTGTAAGTGGCTTTTGGTATCCGGTTTCCCAAGTCGCATAAATATACACAACACTGAGGGGACAATTTTAACAACGCTTATTAACTCTATCTCTTTTTGCTTCGTTTTCCCAACCCAAGTTTTTCGAGGTGGTGCTTAAATTCAAACTGCACATTCGCTGCTGTCAAATATTTTCACTTCCCTACTGGGTTCTCAACCACTGGTAGTTTTCCTGTTATAAGACGCTTTTCTTTTTGTACATCCATCTCGTCGATGAGAACGGCATCGGGAATTATGAAGGACGATGGGACACCGCTCAGGTTCCAGTTTTCTCCGCCGCCGAAACCGAAAGCAAAGGAAAATAATCCGCTGAAACCGCCGCCCTTAGACAGCATTGTGTTGTATGCAAACTTTTTGTTTGAAGCTGCCGTTATCTTTTTCAATGTGCTGAGCGAAATTTCGCCAAGCTCGGCAGAGCGGAGTAGTTCTTCCTTTCCGTCTGACAACGACACTTTATAAATTGCTATCGGTTTACTGACAGAGCCTTTTTTCTTCATACCCGAAGCGAATGACATAATCGAGGATTCATCCATCTTTGTTTTTATACTCGATGCAGGAGATTTGAGCTTCCTTACGATAATCGCATAGTCCAAACCCTGTTCCTTTGCTCTATCAATAAGTTTTTTCTTCAAATCGTCTCGTTTAACTGCATCGGAGAATGTGAAATCAATGACACCGGGGCCAATGTCGGATGAAACAGATGAACCCTGTATCTTTATTCTCTTGCTTCCGTTCGAGCCTTCCAGCTTTGGAGTAGGAATCCTGCTGTTCAAAATTGTTTTCAGTATTCCCTTTTCAACAAGGTTCAATTCATTAGGAGGAACAACACCTTCCATGTCTATCTGGTAGCTTCCAATCAGCTTTTTCCCATCAAAATCAACTTTTGAAGGAGTAGATTTAATTGTCAAATTATCCGACAAAATTTTCTTTCCGATTTTGTCATCAAGCGGTTTGCCCATCGCTTGACTGGCAAACATGAGCATCTGCGGGTCGCTGTATATAAGTTTCCTTACTGCTAACAAACCTTCGTTTTCGGAAAACAGCGTTTGTGATAAAACTTCACCAACAGCCTGCTCCTCGAAAAGGACCGGACCTGTGTATGATTCGCCAAATGATTGTGCTTTTCTCAGTGATAAAAGGTTATCAGCCATTTTCTTAACATCAACTTTCATTACTTCAAGTTTGGGCAAGTCATCAGGTGTTACTTCATAGTATAGCACTTGGTCGAACAGAGGCTCGCCATCCTCAGCCTGTGTAAAAGCATTTACCTGAACAGCAGCAATAGTGAAGGGATATACTGTTTCTGTTTCTTCGCTGTTGACGTAAAACTCATCGCCCTGAATAAATGTAATCGTTACTTCGGATTTATAAATATCCGAATATTTGCTGAATATGGCTGAAAGCTCTTTTGCGGCTGATTCCCATTTCGATTTGTTGAAATCAAATTTCACAGCAGGAAGCTTTTTATTTACGACAGGTGCGTTGAAGAGGTCTGCTAGAGCTGCTTCTTCTTCCGACAGTTTCTGCTGGTTAATAGCAGAAATTTTCTTTTCATAAACTTCGGCAGCAAGTTTATACATTTCATCAGTTGACTTCCAAATTACCCTCCGAATGCCGTCGTAATCGTTTTCGAGGGGAAGTTTATCATTAATAAAACCAGAAACAAAATCGCCTCCCAATCCAGGATCGAAGAAATTTTCCTGAGTTCTCTGATAATCACCGACAATTATGCGAGACCACAACTCACGATATGGCTTCTCATTCGATTCGACAATTGCTCCAAGTGAAGCTTTTATTGACATAACTTTGAAATCATAAATATTATAACCTATGAAAAAAGGCTTTTTCAAATTTTCGAGAGCGAGATTGTTCAAGTTTCTGCCCAATTCATCTTTCATTGCCTTGAAAATTATGTCCCTTGATGTGCCCTGTTGAGAATAGGCAAACGACAGTCCAAGAATAAAAGCTATGACTATTGATAATATTTTCTTTTTCATCTATACCTCATTTATTGTTTGTTTATTTTAAAATTATTCGGGAATGGAACCCGGACGCGGCAGGATAGGAGGCTTTTCCTGCGATTTACTTTTCTTCTGCATCTCAATCCTTTTTACAAATATGGAAGGCGTTGAAGAACTGACAGGAACACCACCCGATTCTGCTCCGCATGTACCATTGAACACTTCGTAATCATTACCTGCTTCGGCAATCTGCGAGAACATCGAGAGCGGAGTACCCACAAGGTCAACGCCGCGAACAAGTTCATCAGGCCTGCCATCAACATAGACGCGATAAACTTCGGTAGGCATTACATTAAATGAATTAGGAATTGTCCTGCCTGTTATAGTGAAACCGCCAGTTATGTCTTCGAAAAAATAACCGTAAGGTATTCCCTGAGCTTTACATTCATCAATCAATTTTTGCCTTAGCTGTTCACGTGTCAGTGGATTTGTTGTTGTCAGAATCAAATTTGATTGGCGAGAAACTGTTTTATAACCTGACTGAGCCCTTCCATGTCCGTTTGAATTTGGAAATTTATCAATCGGGCTTCGTGACATAAGAAAATCTTTGAGAATTCCGTTTTCAATCACTGCAACTTTCTTACCTTTCATACCTTCGTCATCATAAGTATAGTAGCCATTCAGGTCAACTCCATTATGTGATTTAATGGATGGGTCAAATATGACACTCATTTGAGGGGGAAGTACTTGTTCGCCGACTTTCTTTTTGAAAGTCTGGCCTTCCGACTCACTCTTTTGCCTGTGTCCTTCTATCCTATGTCCAAAAATCTCGTGAAAAAAAACACCAGCCGACCTACCCGACAAAATTGCAGGACCTGTGTATGGGTCAACAACCGGTGCATTCTGCATAGCTTTAAGTTTTGCTACCATTTCGGTAACTTCTGTAATTACTTGCTCATCTTTTGGAAGATTTTCGGGCTTATAGGCAAAGTATGAGAGATATAAAGGAAGTTCCATTCCGTCATCAGATTTAATTGTTGCACTTAAAAAAAGCCTGATACCATACCTGTTCTGAACAATCCTGGCTCCTTCGGTAGAAACGAAGTATTTTCTTTCAACGCTGAAACTGACAGAAGCATCACCTTTGTAAATATCTTTTTCGTTTAGCAAAATTTTAGAAAACCTCTTCAGTTTATCTTCCCAAAGCTTTCTATCGAATTTATAGGTTTTAGGGTTGATCGACTCCTCATAATATTCAACTTTGGCATGTTGTGTAGAAAAATCGGCAGAAGTGTCTTCTTTAGCAACTTTGACGGCTACGTTGGCTTTCACTTTTGCGAATTTATCAGCTGCTAGACGGTATTCATCATTTGTTACGTTCCAAATGATTTGCCTGATAGCATCTTCGTCATCTTCGATCGGGAGCATGTTATTCTGAGGAATCCTTCCGAAAATTTCACTTAACTGGTCGCCACGGATTTCGTGAGTGTTATCCAGCTTATTGCTTCCCACCCTGATGATAGAAGTCAGGTATCGCTTGTGAGATTCATCCGAACTCGTGATATTGCCAAAAGAGGCGCTCACTGAGGCTCTGCGGACATCGTCCACCCTGTAGCACATAAAATAGGGAGGATTTTCTTGAGATTTAAGTACGCTCATTTCGCGGTTCATCTCATCGGTCAACAACTCAAGAAGCTTGTCCTGTGCTGTGAGAAGGCATGCTGAAACGAATAGTAAAATGAAAATCACAAAAATAAATTTAAGCTTTTTATGCATAATTTCTCCTAAATGATTATGAATTATTATAATTTAATAAGTTGAAATGAGAAATGCAAGATTATTGCAAATGAATCTACTTTCAGGATTAACAAACTTCGCAATCCCAGTGAGGTGGAACATTTGCCGCCGTTAAATATGCCTTTAAATATTTCTCAACACCTTGCATAAACAAGACGTCCACGTTTAATAATATTCAAGAGAAACCAATCACGCCGTTGCTTTGCGGTTTCAAGTTGTTGAGGCTCTCTAATAACTACATCATAAGGATGTGGGATATCTTTCAGTTCTGAGTAAATTTGATAACGCAACTCAGCGTGATGAACCTTTGATTTTGCTATTATTAGAAAATCAATATCACTATGCTCAGTAGGTTTCCCATAGGCGTAAGAGCCAAACTGGATAATCTTTTCGGTATCAAACTTTTCAGCAATGCGCTTCGCAATGGAGCGGATTTCCTTTATAGTTATGTGATTATTTCGTTTCATCTTTTAACATCACAGTCCAAGTTTCCCACGGATAAACTTACGAATTATCTTTGCGCTTTTTAGTGCAAGTTTTGCATCATCCTTATTTGCAAAATCGGATGGATACCGAAACTGATCTATACCTGTTATATCATCGCATTGTTGTCTGATGAACTCGAAAGTCGGGTCGATAATAATACAATCTTCCAATAATGGAATAAGTGCGTGGGTGCGTTTGTAGTTGAGGCCGTGAAAAACGCGAAATACTTTAAGATATTTTTCAATGCACTGTTGAGAATGGTAACACACGGCATCGTAGTTCACTCGGTTTCTGACTTTTGATTCACGTGTTGCTGTGAGAAAATCCCCCTCGGCTTTACGTATCCATTCGTTAAGTATATTATTTTGCATATAGAATCTTCCCCTCTTGATACGCTTCTTTTAAAAACCAATCACCAAGTGGGATACGTTGCCTAATGTCGTCTTCCGTTCGCACAATAATATCAAGTGCGAAATGGATCGGTGTGAGTGTGCGGTAGATCTCTAACCGCTGTTCGATGGGACGCTTTTTTGTATTCATCACAACTAACAAGTCAACATCACTGTTCTCGTTGGGCTTACCGTAGGCGTATGAACCGAATAGAATGATCTTCTCCACTTCGAACTTTTTAGCAATCCGTTTTGCGATAGTTCGGATTTCTTTCATCGATATGTGATGATTTCTTTTCATGTTTTTCTAAATTTGTTCAAAATTCTCAAGAATTCCAAATCATTTTCTCCAATAATCCAGTAATCCCCGCCTGCGGACGGGCAGGCATTAATCCTTTTTCCAAATCTTTCCCCACTTCGCATCAACTAACTTCACAATTCGCTCGTCCATAACAAGTGGCTTTTGGTATCCTGTTTTCCAGGTCGCATCAATACCCATAACACCGGAATAGACGGGAGAAATTCCCACAAGCTTTTGCTCGGTAAAAATAATATCGCGTTCACAATCAAACCGGGTGAAAATTCCCCAAATGTAACTTTCTTTATCTCGGATATCAACATCCTCGCTAACCACAGCGATGAGCTTCAGGGATGATAACTTTGGAAGTGCGACCAACTTTTCTACCACTTCTCTTCCAAGTGAAGAATTGGAGTGTTGGATTATTGGAGTATTGGAGTGTTGAGTTGATTGCGGAGTAAATTGTGATTCAATTTTTACGATGAGGAGTGTATTTTCAATTAGATTAACATCGATGATTCGCCTATCAATAGATTTCAGATTCGAGATTTGACCCGCCCGACTGTCCCGAACATTCGGGACGGGCGGGGATTTGAGATTTTGAATTGCTCTTTGCTCGTAGCTCATCCCTACCTTGTCGGGTCTCATCCCTCCAAACTGATTGCTCTTTGCTCTCCGCTCGGAGTTTATCCCGACATCGTCGGGACTCTCGGCTCTCTGCTTTCTACAGGCATCAATCACCATCTTACTTCCCAAATTCATTTTGTAGCTTGTGAAGTCGAGTGTGTCCAGCGGGACTTTCGGTATCATGATAAAATCGTAATGCGGGTCGAAGTTTTCGCGAATTTCTTTCAGCACAGAGTTCCAATCTTTCGGATTAACTCCTGCTGAAACTGTTACGATGCATTTAGTTAGCGAGAGTTGACCTTCGCCGATCAACGACATTGCGGTCTTCGCCGCTTCTTTTGCATATCGTTCTTCAATCTCTACAACGAGCAGATTATGGAAGCCGGCTTCGTAGTAAGCCCAAAGACTTCGAATCTCGGGATGCATTAAGCGAATGAGTGGTCCTAGTATTTGTTGAGTCGCATCGCCTAAAAATTTATCCTCCATCGGCGGTCTGCCGACAACTGTTCCCGGATAAATCGGATTGCGGCGATGAGTTATGGCATTCAATCGAAAGACAGGAAACTCTGAAGCAGCCGAGTAATGTCCGAAGTGATCTCCGAATGGACCTTCGAGCTTTGATTCGGTAAGAGAAACCTTCCCCTCTAGAATAAATTCCGCGTTTGCCGGGACATCAACTGAAATTGTTTTACCGCGAGTCATCGGAATTCTTGCGCCGCGTAAGAAACCGGCAAACATAACTTCATCGATTCCTTCGGGAAGCGCTGCAACACTCGCCAATAGAAGAGTTGGGTCACTTCCTAAAACAACAGCCAGCTCAAATTCTTTTCCTAATTTTTGAGCTTGAAAATAATGAAAGCCGCCGCCCTTTTGTATCTGCCAATGCATACCCGTCGATGAGTCATCGAACATCTGCATACGATATACGCCGATGTTACGCTTTTGGGTAACCGGGTCGTAAGTCATTACCTGTCCGAGTGTAATGAATCTTCCGCCATCTTGGGACCAGCATTTTTGAATTGGGAGTTGAGTGAGGTTCGGTGTATCTACAACTTCTTGAGCAAAGCCGCTGCTGACCTTTTTCGGGCAGGAAGAAATAAGTCGCTTAACTATTTGTTTGTGTTCCAAGATTGTGTTCAACTTAGGCGGGATTGCGCGCTCCATAAAACCAATTAGCTTTTCGCCCAACTCTTCGGGGTGCATACCGAGAGCGTGTTCGATTCGGCGTTCGCTCGCAAGTATGTTCATTGCAAGCGGATATTTTGATCCTTTCGGGTTCTCAAATAACAAAGCGGGCTTGCCTTGCTTCAATGCTCGAATTGCAATCTCGGTAGATTCAAGTTCCGGGTC
>JAHJRJ010000318.1 GCA_018830765.1 Bacteroidota bacterium
GCATTCAGCAATCCGAATACTATAACTGCCAATGCAAAAATTAAAGTCGGTATCAGCATAGATGCAGGAGCTTCTTTCATTTTTACGTCATTATTTTCTGTTGACCCCGATAAAATCGGGGTTGATGATTTTTTGAGATACATCTTCTCCAAAATCCTGAAAAAGTAAATTACGTTTAGTAAGCTGCTAAGCCCGATTACAAAAACGAAAATCCAATTATTCGCGCTGATACTTCCGAGAACAAGATACCACTTGCTAAAAAATCCTGCTGTCGGTGGAATGCCGATCATAGATAATGCTGCTATTGTAAAAGCCGCAGTCGTCCAGGGCATCTTCTTCCTCAAACTGCTATCGAATTCAGGAATTGATGCTTCAGAAAATCTGTAATAAAGATTTCCGCTCACCAAGAACAGCGTAGCCTTCATAACAGCGTGGTTAAGTATATGCAAAACAGCACCTATGAAACCGAGCGGGTTCGCTAAACCAATTCCAAGCCCGATGTAACCAATTTGGCTGACGCTGCTGTAAGCTAACATCCGTTTCAAATCTTTCTGAGCCATTGCCATAACCGATCCCCAAACAATACCGACTACCGAGAGCCAAGCAATAACATCAGTGACGGGAAATTTATCGCTCACGAAAGCAGGCTGGAAGACAGTAAACAAAATTCGAATCAACACATAAGCCGATACTTTTGTTGCGATAGGCGCTAAGTATGCGCTGCCGACAGACGGCGCGTAAGTGTATGCATCGGGCAGCCAGAGATGAAGCGGAAACAAAGCCATCTTTAACCCGATACCAACTATCATCAATGTAAGGGCGACCAATACAAGACCCGTTTCTTGAAGATGCGGAATTATCTTCGCGGTATCGGCCATATTCAGAGATCCGGTTACGAGATAAAGATAACCAAGTCCTAAAAGATAAAATGTTGCGCCGATTGTTCCGAGCAGCAAATATCTGAAAGCCGCAACCGGGGCGCGTTTCTCTCCCACCGAAACAAGCGCATAAGCAGAAAGCGATGCAATCTCCAAGAAAACGTAAAGATTGAATAAATCGCCGGTTACAACCATCCCACTCAATCCCGCCAGAAACAGCAGAGCGACAGAATGAAATGCAACTTCCTTATTCGGGAGTTCTTTCTGTAACGACCTGTGAGAGTAAATCATCACTAAGAAGCCAGCGCCGACAACAATCACCGAAACGAAAGCCGAGAGCGAATCAACCACATACTCGATACCTATCGGCGGAACCCAACCGCCAAGATAATAATTGTGTGTTCCCGTGTTCAATACAAACACAAGACCTGAGATTGCAGAAAAAAGAGAAATACCGACAGCGGTTAAAGCAATCGGGTATGATAAATGACGTTTCCAAACTCCAATAGGAGCTGCTATCATCGCGCCGAGCAAAAGCGGGATGGGAATTAGGACAGGAAAATGTTCCCAGATCATTTCATCCGCTCCAACAACTCGTCTTCGTTTAAAGTTTGGAATCGTTTATAGATTACAATTAAAAGCGCAAGCGCCACGCCCGTTGTTGCTACGCTAACAACAATGGCGGTGAGCATAAGCGTGTGCGGTAATGGATTTATATAATGAATCGGGTCGCTACCAAATTTTAGGTCGATGACAGGGACTGTTGCGTTATACTTCGATGCGCTGACAACGTAAAACAGAATCACTGACGATTGAAGTATATTCATCCCGATGAGCTTCTTGACAAAATTTTTCTTGAAAAGCATTCCATACAAGCCGATCACTAAAAGCGCGACTATGAAATAATAAGCAACGTGTCCAATGAAGAAATCAGTCACGGAAATGCCTCATTGTTAAGTCGTCAAATATTGCAATCACAGTCGCCATAACACCGATGCCGACGCCTGTTTCAACGAGAAGAATTCCGAGCGAACGCAACTCAGCCGGAGTCATACCCGCGAATGGTAAACTACCATAATCAAGATAAAGTCCGCCGCCAATCATCGCCAATACACCGACAGCCGCGTAAATAAAAACACCGAACCCGCTCAATGGCGTGCCGAATTCTTTTTTGAATACCAGTTCGCTTCCCTTATCTCCAACAGTCAGGCGCAAAAGCAAAATACTTGCACCCAACAGCGCGCCGCCTTGGAATCCGCCGCCCGGACTGTAATGTCCGTGTGCAATTACATACAACGCAAACAGTTGTATGAACGGCGCCATAAACCGGCTGACTATTCCGACAATAATGCTGTTAGACTTTTGAACCATCTTTTTGCTTTCTTAAAATTAAAAACACAACGATACCCGCGCAGAATATTACAGTCGTCTCGCCGAGCGTGTCATAACCGCGATAGTCGGCTAAGATTGTTGTTACAACGTTTGGAGTTTTCATATCCTTCTCTGCATTGCGGATATAATGCGCCGTTGCGCCGGGTGTTCCTGCTAAAGACGAATCTCTATTAATAGGCGCATTTGGATCGCCGCGCGTAGGAAGTTCATTAGCGGCATAAACTAAAATCAATCCAAAAGAAATGAGTAATATGTATGAGAGGAGTTTCAATTTATTATTTTAGATTTTAGATTTTTCCTTTGTGCTTCTTTGTGACTACCTTTGTGTTCTTTGTGTTAAAAAAAAATTAAAACCACAAAGAGCTCAAAGAATTTTCACAAAGAACACAGAGGTTTATAATATTACTCTTTTTATTCCATCTTTCAATCTAACGACATTGAAATTCAACAGGAGTCCTAATTTACATCCTGATAACTTAAGGTAAGTTAGAACTTGTGCCAGATGGATATCATTTAAAGCTTCAACAGATTTTGTTTCAACGATTAATTTACGTTCTACTAATAAATCAACTCGATAACCGCAATCTAACTTCACTTCTTCAAACACGAGTGGTAAAGGTTTTTCCTTTTCAACAAATAAACCTTCTTGTTTAATTTTATACGCTAGGCACTCTTTATAAGCTGACTCCAATAAACCCGGGCCTAAAGATTTATGAACTTCGATTGCACAACCAATTACAATATTTGACAATTCATTCTCATTCATGATTCTTAATCTTGGTATTTAAAAAAAATAAAAAACCACAAAGTTCACTCCCGCCAAGGCGGGACGCAAAGAATACTACGTGGTAAAAACTCTTTGTGTTCTTCGTGCCTACTTTGAGTTCTTTGTGTTTAAAAAATATTAACCAAAAAGAACACAAAGATTATTTACATCAATCAATCGATTTTCTTGTCGTGTAATACAAAGCTGCTAAAAACATAATTCCTGTTAGACCGGCGCCTACGACTGCTTCAGTGAATCCGACATCAACAGCGCCTAAAATTGCAAACAGAAATGCAGAGCCAAAACTATAAACGGACAAGATTACAATTGAAGACAGCAAGTCCTTTACACGCAGAGCAAATACTGCGGATGCGATTAGGAGTAGATAGATTATTAATTCGACTTGCCAGATCATCTTTAGATTTCTGATTTCAGATTTTACCCGCCCGACTGAACGACTTCAGTCGTTCGGGCGGGGATTTTAGATTATCACTGCTGTCGTCATCTTTTGGTTTACTGCGCCCCAAGTATGGTTTCAGTCCAAGTTTATAAGCTGCGCGGGC
>JAHJRJ010000319.1 GCA_018830765.1 Bacteroidota bacterium
ATTCTTTCCTGTGATGCAGCCGCAATGGCCTGCTGGGATTGGTGGACAATACAGCTACTGGGATGATAATCAAAAAGCATTTATAATTTCAGAATCGCAGCAAAGAGGACTTTTCTTGTGCGGATCACCACTGGGTAAGCAAATGTCTGCACCACCCGCACATATGTTTGCAGATAATCCCCTTCAATTCAAGATTGAAATCAAACCGAATGAAGCAAATGAAAATTACATTCCAATTTTAATCGCCGGAAGTCCAATCAAAACGAAATATGATTCAGTTAAGACACTTTACAACAGACTACTTTCTAATATCGAAAATCTTTATGAAAGAAATTACGATTACTATCAAAATCTTCGTAACAATACGATAGGGATAAAAACTCCATGCGAAAAATTAAATCGTGCATTCGAGTGGGGGAAAATCGGACTTCACAATTTAATGGTTGAAAATCCTACATTAGGAAAAGGATTAGTCGCTGGTTACGGACTCTCGGGTGGCGGTGGGCGTCCGGGTTTTGCATGGTTCTTCGGTGGTGATGCATACATCAATAGTCTTGCACTTAATAGTTTGCAGGATTTTTCAACTACGCGTGATGCCCTCAAATTTACTCAAAAATGGCAGCGACAGGATAATTTTCCTATCCGAAAAAAAAGTCCGGAAGAAGTTAACAAAGACATCGGCAAAATGGCTCATGAACTTTCTCAGAGTGAAGAAATTGTGGATTGGTGGAATGATTATCACTACGGATACAATCACGCAGATACTTCACCGTGGTATTTGTATGCGATTGGAGATTATTTCAGACAAAGCGGCGACATCCAATTTTTAATAAATAGTTGGGAGTCTATTAAATCGGCGTATATATGGTGTCTTAACAAAGATAGCAACGATGACGGCTTAATGGATTTGAAAAATGCCGGGCTTGGCGTTCTTGAGTTCGGCGCGCTGGTGAAAATTTATAACGATCAATATACTCAAGCCCTGTGGACTCAAGGACTGAAAGAGTTAATACATATGGCTGAATATGTTGGTGATAATGAAATTAAAAACGATGCAGAAAAAGCTTTGGCCAAAGCTAGGAAATCTCTCGAAAACTTGTATTGGATGGAAGATGTAGGTTACTATAGTTTTGGCGCTGATGAAAATGGAAATAAGGTTAAAGATAAATCAGCTTATTCAACGACAGGCATTGCACTTGGTATATTTGATGATAAACGTTCCGAGAGCACAATTAAAGCGCTCAATCAATCCGATATGGTGACTGATTGGGGAATAAGAAACTTGACCAATAAGTCATCTTTGTATTATCACTCAAACTATAATTATGGCGCCGTTTGGCCCTTCACTTCAATTTTTGTTGGATGGGCACAGTTCAATCAGAATTTCAATCTTTCCGGCTACAATACAATTCAATCGACAGTGCAACATTTATTTGAGAACGGTCTCGGACTGATGCCCGAAGTTTTTTCAGGTGATCTGAATCAAAAATTAGGAGAAGCATATCACAATCAAGGATTTTCATATACGGGTTATATTATTCCAATTATGCGCGGATTGTTAGGGCTCGAGGTCGATGCGAATAAAAAGAAAATCACTTTTGCCCCAAAGTTGCCTGCTGATTGGGATTTTCTTGAAGTGCATAATATTAGAGTCGGTGAGAATGTTATAAATATAGAATGTAGAATGCAGAATGAAGAACGTCGTCCAGAGCTCGTCGAGGGATGGAAAGTGGTATTTGAGATGAAAGCTGAGATCAAGGACGAGATTGATGTCGTGTTCACTCCATCTTTAGGTTTAGGAAGCAAGGTTGATAAAGTTTTACTGAATGGAAAAGAAATTAAATTTAAAGAAGTGAATAGATCTCAAACTTATCTTATTAAGACTGAATTTAAATTAATAGGAAGATCTGAATTTGAAATCAAATTAAAACCCGCACCGGCTATTTATCAACTGCCAATTGAGACTTCGATAGGTTCAACAGACAAAGGTTTAAAAATTATTTCACAAGAGTTTAGAGGGAAATCTTTGCGTATAAAAGTTGAAGGTCTTAGTGATGAGGTTTATCAATTAGGAATTAAACATTATAAAATGGTAAAAAGAATCAGTGGGGCAGAATTGAAAGGGGATAAATTGTTTGTTCATATTCCGGATGAAAATATAAAGCAGTTTATTGAGCACGAGTTCGTGATCGAGATAGCTAATTGATAAAAAATAACATAGAAAATATTCTCATAGAATTAAGTTCAAGATTTTCATTATGACAAAACGAGTAACAATAAAACAAATTGCAGATGAGCTTGGCGTATCAATGATGACTGTCTCTCGAGCTTTGAACAGTAGTCCAAAGGTTAATAAAGCTACTCGCGAAAAAGTTTTAAGAGCTGCTGAACGTTCAGATTATTTTCCTAATTACATCGCTCGGAGTCTCGTGACTGCCCGAACGCGTACTTTTGGTGTAGTTGTACCAGAAATAACTCACTCATTTTTCCCCGAAGCAATTAGAGGAATTGAAGAAGTCGCATATAGTTCAGGATATCAAATCATCTTAACGCACTGTGCCGAGGATGCCAATAGAGAGATTTCAGCAATTGAAACTCTTGTCTCAAAAAGGGTAGATGGAATTCTTGCATCGGTTGCAGAACAAGATACAGATTTCGAGATATATCATCGTGTGTTGAAGTGGGGATTGAGAGTTGTGTTTTTTGATCGGTGTGTTTTCAAAATCGGTGCAAGCTGCGTTAGTGTTAATGATGAAGAGTGCGCTTATACCGTGACCCGTCATTTGATCGGGCATCGATATAAAAAAATTGCGCACCTGCGTGGACCTCTTTTAGTCTCTATTAGCGAAAGGAGGCTCACTGGTTTTTTAAAGGCATTAAAAGAAAATAATCTCAAACCAAAAGAAGAATGGATAATCGAAGCAGGATTTCACGAAGAGGGGGGATATAATGCAATGTCAAAACTCTTAAATCTTCCAATGAAAGATCGCCCGAGAGCTGTGGTGGCTGTGAACGACCCCGCAGCATTTGGAGCTATGGAAGCAATTTACGAGAAAGGTCTTCGTATTCCAGAAGATATTGCTATCGTAGGTTTCTCGGATGACATTCGGGCACCACTAATGCCTTCCCCGCTCACTACAATCCAGCAGCCGGCATATGAAGTGGGTAAAAGAGCAGCGCAAAAATTAATTCGTCACATCGAAAATAGATCAGAGGTTACGGAAAATATAACTATACAGACAAAACTAATCGTCCGCAATTCCTGCGGTTGCAAATCAAAAACTAATAATTTTAAAGTCCGGAAAGAAAAATAGGAGAACGAAAATGAAAAAATATTTTTTAATTATTGTTGCAGTTTTGACTGCAGCTTTCATTTCTTGCCAAAAAGCAGAGAATAAACCGTCACAGATTTTATCTAAAGAGGAAGTCAAAGCAGAAATAAATGAAAAGATGGAGCGAATGAAAAAATTTCTGAATGAAAATCAGCTTTATGGAATGTTGTTCACTCAGGTACGAAATGTGTATTGGATAACTGCCGGGCTTGCTAATAATCAAATTGTACTGAACAAGGATGTTGGTGCAGCTTCGCTCCTCATTTTAAAAGATGGAAAGAAATACCTTATCTGCAATGGCGCAGAAGCGGGTCGCATGATGGATGAGACTCTGAGAGACTTGGGTTATGAATTGAAAATGTTCAACTGGTATGAAGCTAATCCTATTAAGGATGTCCGCGGTGATTTAATTAAATCTATTATAAAAGGAGAGAGGATCGGAAGTGATATTAATTTTCCAGGTACAGTCCTTGTCGCTGACAAATTCAAACCTTATCGATTTTCTTTAACAGATGGAGAAATAAAGAGATACCGTTGGCTGGGTGAACAAACTACGGAGGCAGTCGAGGAAGTCTGCAAGCGAATTACACCCGACATGAACGAGTTTGAAATCGAAGCAATTACATCTGCCGAACTCCGTTCAAGAGGAATTATGCCAACAGTACTACTCCTTGGTGTAGATGATAGGATTTACAAATATCGTCATGCACTTCCCGGTGGGGCTAAACTTCAAAAATATGCAATGGTTAACGTCGTCACTGAAAAATGGGGAATGCCAATTGCTGTAACTCGATTTGTTTACTTCGGCGATCAAATTCCTGATGAATTAAAAAATAAATTAGAAAAAACAGCTATTGTGAATGCTTACTTTCAAGAAGCGACAATCCCGGGAAAATCTATGGAAGAAATTTGGGAAAGTTGTAAAAAATGGTATGCGGATGTTGGATTTGAAGGAGAATGGATGAAACATCATCAAGGTGGTGCTATCGGTTATGACGATAGGGAATATGTAATCTGGCCGGGGAATAATGAAATTGTGCAGGATAATCAAGCTTTTGCCTGGAATCCTACAATTACCGGAGCTAAGGTTGAAGAAACAATCATCGCACGGAAGGATGGCTTTGAAGTCGTCACAAAGTCTAAAGATTGGCCAATGATTAATGTAGAATTGAACGGCAAAATTTATCCACAACCGGGAATCCTTTTGAAAAATCCTTCAACTGGAAAAATTATTGAACAAAAAGATCACACAATAAAACCATAATTCAAAAACAATCCGTCAGCTGACGGACAAAAATCAAAATGCCATATGCTCATAATCACATAAGGAAATTTATATGACTACAATCGGATTAACCTTTGCCGACTGGCTTATAATCGCAATCTATTTTGCATTCGTAATTGGTATAGGATTTTACCTCAAAAAATTTACCAAGACCGAGAAAGATTTTTTCCTTGCTGGTAGAAGAAACAGTTC
>JAHJRJ010000320.1 GCA_018830765.1 Bacteroidota bacterium
CGTGATTGAGATGATCGCCAGTTTTATTAATACTTATGGAGCAACTAAGGTGGATGAAGCTTTTAAGATAACTGAGATGAAAGATCCGGGTAATCCTAAAAGATCATTCGGCTATGTAATCGGGATTTTAGAGAAGATGAATAAAATAGGGGAGGTTTCTATTTTTCCCCGAGTCTAATGCTAGAAAAATAGACGCGTCCCCTATTTTTATCACCGGCATCACCGGCCAAGACGGTTCGAATCTAGCAGAGGTATTTCTTCGGGGGAGTATTTAGTTATTCTCATTGACAATGATAACAATATATGATATTCTTTCATTAGCAGTGAGAACATAAGGAGCCTGGGTGCAGAAATCGTTATTAAAAGAAATTATTCTTGAGCAAGAAAAAGATCGTCAGGATATTGATGTTGGTATCCCTAGAACAGCATTGAGTGTTGCCTTGAGGCACGCAACTTTACCCCATGCGGTAGTTGTCTCAGGGCTGCGTCGTTGCGGTAAGTCGACGTTACTTAATCAGATTATCAACGATCTCTACAATAAAGGAATTTATTATTTTAATTTTGAAGATGAACGCTTGGTAGATTTTAGTGTTGAGGATTTTAATCATCTTTATGAGGTATTTTTGGAGCTGTATGGCGATAAAAAGGTTTTCTTTTTTGATGAGGTGCAGAATGTTCCTCAGTGGGAAGTGTTTGTACGTCGAATGCAGGGTAAGGGTTGCAAGTTTTTTATCACAGGTTCTAATGCTTCTTTGCTCAGTAAAGAGCTTGGCACAAAACTAACTGGAAGGAACGTTAACGTTGAATTATTTCCGTTTTCTTTTATTGAATATCTCTCTTTTAAAGAGTTCCAATTATCCAAAAATGGCCTATCTTTGACCTCAGAACGAGCTGTGATTAAGAAGCATTTTGCTGAATATCTTAAACATGGAGGTATGCCTGAATATTTGAAGTATCGAGATACAACTCTTCTGAAGCGGGTATACGAGGACATTCTCTACCGAGACATCGTGGCAAGATATGGCATTAAGCAGGTTAAGCCATTGCGTGAACTTGGGCTGTATTTTTTAAGTAATATTGGTGGAACATTTTCTTATAATAATCTCAAAAAAGTTTTGGGAGTGGGAAGTAGCAATACCATCAAGAGTTACGCGGATTTTTTGGAAAACAGCTATTTGATATTTCTCGTTAATAAGTTTTCTTATTCTCTCAAGCAGCAATTTGCCTCCCCTAAGAAGATTTATTGTATCGACAATGGTTTGGCAGATGCGGTGGCGTTTCAATTTTCTAAAAATAAGGGAAAGTTTTTAGAAAATCTGGTATTTCTTGAGCTCAGGCGCAAGTTTCCAGAGATTTATTATTATAAGGCCTCGAATAATCTGGAAGTTGATTTCTTGATTAAGTCAGGTAAAAATGATTTAATGCTTATTCAGGTTGCGGATAATTTGGATAGTGAAAAGACAAGACACAGAGAGCTCGCCGCGCTTGAAAAAGCGATGGATGAGCTTAAATTGAAAACCGCGCTTATTTTGACTGATGATACCGAGGAAGAGATTAAGTTAAAAGGAAAAGTTATAATGGTCAAGCCTATTTATAAGTGGCTGTTGGGAGATGTGGTTTGATAGCATTATTCTGAGGCGGAAGCAGTTTCCGTCATTCTGAGGAGCGAAGCACCTGAGTTATTGCGAGGGCACATAGTGCCCGAAGCAATCTCATAGTATGTGTCATCCCCGCGCAAGCGGGGATCTAATAAACATTAGGAGCCATCATGAAAAAAGCCTTAATCACCGGCATCACCGGCCAAGACGGTTCATATCTAGCAGAGTTACTTTTATCTAAAGGTTATGAAGTCCATGGTATTGTCAGGAGAGTCGCCCTGGAAGACTCAGAGCACAGACTATGGCGCATAAGACATCTTTTGAATAAAATTGTTCTTCATCCTGGGTCTATGGAAAGTTATGCCAGTATTTTTAATATAGTTGCAGATATAAAACCCGATGAATGTTATCACTTGGCTGCGCAGAGTTTTGTGAGCTATTCTTTTGAAGACGAATTCTCTACAATTAATACTAATATTAATGGAACGCATTTTATGTTGTCAGCGATTAAAGAGAATGCGCCTAAATGCAGATTTTATTTTGCGGCAAGTAGTGAACAATTTGGTCAGGTTAAGGAAACTCCTCAGAATGAAAACACGCCTTTTCATCCGCGTTCTCCTTATGGAATATCAAAAGTAGCTGGATTTGATTTAACCCGCAATTATCGCGAAGCTTATGGTCTTTTTGCTTGTAGTGGCATTCTTTTTAATCATGAGTCGCCGCGCCGAGGGTTTGAATTTGTAACCAGGAAGATAACTCATGCCGTTGCTAGGATTAAAATGGGGCTGTCCAAAGAGTTAAGATTAGGAAATTTAAATGCCAAGAGAGATTGGGGATTTTCTGCTGATTATGTTGAAGCAATGTGGTTAATTTTGCAGCAGAATAAGCCGGATGATTATGTTATTGCTACGGGAGAAACGCATACCGTAAAAGAATTTGTTCAAATTGCTTTTAGTCATGTAGGGCTTGATTGGAAGAAATATGTAAAGATTGATAAAAACTTTTATAGGCCATCAGAGGTTCACTTATTATTAGGTGATTATTCTAAGGCAAAGAAAAAACTTGGATGGAAACCGAAAGTTAAATTTAAAGAGTTAGTTAAGATGATGGTTGATGCTGATATGGATATATGTAAAACATGATTAATCTAAAAAATAAGCGAATAACTGTTACCGGAGGCGCCGGATTCTTAGGTAAACATCTTGTTGCTAAGCTTAAAGAGCGTGGTTGTAAGAATATTTTTATTCCACATGTAGAAGATTATGATTTGGTGAATATGGAAGCGGTTAAAAAGCTTTATGCTGATGCCAAGCCAGATATTGTTATCCATCTTGCCGCTAAGGTAGGAGGCATTGGCGCTAATCGCGATAATCCTGGTAAATTTTTTTATGATAATCTTATGATGGGAGTTCAATTGATGGAAGTTGGTCGTCAGGTTGGAATAGAAAAATTTGTAGCTCTTGGAACCATTTGTGCCTATCCCAAATTTACTCCAATACCTTTTAAGGAAGAGAATTTATGGAATGGTTATCCTGAAGAAACTAACGCGCCATATGGCTTAGCTAAAAAGATGCTGCTAGTTCAGTCTCAGGCCTATCGTCAACAGTATGGTTTTAATAGCATATTTTTATTGCCAGTTAATCTCTATGGTCCGGGTGATAACTTTAATCCTAATTCATCTCATGTTATTCCCGCGCTTATCCGAAAATGTATCGATGTTCAGAAGTTATTGCGAGCCCCGAAGGGGCAAAGCAATCTCATTTCTTCAATCACCGTTTGGGGCACTGGCAAAGCTACTCGCGAATTCCTTTATGTTGCAGACGCCGCCGAAGCCATCATTTTAGCTACTGAAAGATATGATAACTCTGAACCGGTTAATATCGGAGCTGGATTTGAAATAACCATAAAAGATTTAGTTCAGCTTATCGTCAAGCTTACTGGTTTTAAAGGTAAAATTATTTGGGATAAAACTAAACCCGATGGCCAGCCGCGTAGGTGCTTGGATACCTCAAAAGCCGCGAAAGAATTCGGTTTTAAGGCTAAAATAAAGTTTGAGGCGGGATTAAAGAAAACAATCGAGTATTACAAAGAAAAAGCCTAGAAAAAATTATTTTTTCACATCATCATCGTGAGGATTTTGTTAAGAAATAGTTCGGCTGTGTATTCTGAATTTTAAGCAAGATGAAAGATAATCAATGATTGATACTCAGATACCACAAACACAATACCGTTTAAAATTAAAATATAAATTAGCTATATTGCTATTTAGTTTAATTATTTATGTTTTTAGTACATTTCAGTGGTGTAGGGTTCAAATCCCAACCGGAGATGAACCGCATTTTTTATCCGTCACCTTAGCGTTAATAACTAATGGCAATTTTAATGTTCGCAATATATATGAGAAAGAACTCTATAAAGCATTTTATCCAGCCACGCTTCCCAAAACTGATTTCCACCTTTGGTATGGCACTGACCGAAATGCCAGCGCTTGGTATTCTTCGCACGATGTAGGCCTGCCGGTTCTAATTTCACCCGCTTACTGGATGGGTATGCAGCTTGGGCATCTTAAGGTAATCAAGAAGATTATGAAGAAGCCTTATGATAGTTATTTCCCCAGAGTGACAGTCTCGCTTTTTATGTCTTTTCTTATGGCACTTATTTCCCTAAACGTGTTTTTGGGAGTGTATGAATTAACAGGAAAACAAATATTTGCTTTTTTTACCTGGGTGCTAGTTTCATTTACTTATCCTATGGTTTCTTTCGCTCCCCAGATATATCCTGAGACTCTAGTTGCTTTGAGTTTGATCTTTTCTTTGCGGCAGATATTTCGTTTACAAAAATACTATAATAAATTTACATTATTTTTGATAGGAACAGTTATTTCGTTGTTACCCTGGTTTCATATCAAGGCGTTAGTTTTATCTGTGGTGTTTTTTGTAATTACCTTTAATGAACTAGCGCCTTGGAAAAGACAATGGCGCAATTTGGGTGTAGATTTAGTATGTTTGTGTTCCCCCTGTTTAATTTTAGGGATAGTGTTTGTTTATTCACATTTAATTTGGTTTGGTGTCGTCATGAATTATCCGGTTTCTGACTTCATGTGGAAAGAGGTTGGGTTGGGAGCGGCAGGTTTGTTATTCGATCAACATTATGGGCTCCTCCCAAAAGCTCCAGTATATTTCTTAGCTATATTAGGAATAATGGTTGGCTGGCGAAAGAAAGCTATTCTTTATCCCGTAGGCATATTTGTAATCATTTGGTTTATGGCTTCTTTGTTTTCATTTTGGGGAGCCGGCGCTTTCCCGTCACGTTATCTTATACCGGCTATTCCCTTGTTGAGTCTACCCTTAGGATGGGCCGTTTTCCAATTTAGGAAAAATGTTCCGTTCATTTTTATCTGCGCCATATTTGCTTTTTGGGGTTTCTTAGTACAGGGAACCTTAATAAGGGATGTTTATTTATTATTTTCCAATCCGGGTTTTGTATTTTCTAATTTAAATATACTGTTTCCTAATTTTATTGACTTAACGGGAATAAATTTATGGTTATTTGTTTCTTGGGTAATGGCTATATTCAGTATTTTAGGCTACGTTTATTATACATGGCGCATGGATCAGGAATCGCCCCGGAGTAAAAGAAAATTCACTATTTTGGCTATTACTGTTTTTATCTTTTGTTTGCTTCCAGTTATTTTTTTCGCAAATAAAAATTTTGAAGGTAATTTAAAAAGCTTGCAGCGTATGGTTTTATCGTTCGAAAGCGAGGATATGCCGCATTTCGGAGAAATAGTTACGACTCCAGGATCTTCGAATGGAAAAATTGTATGTTCAAGGGGTAAACAGGGGTATCTTTCAGTTGGCCCCTTTATCCAACTTCCGTCAGGTCGTTATCGTTTAACCTGTTGGTTGAGTGTTAACCAATTGGAGGGAAAACAGCCTGTTGCCTCGATTTTTGTGACATCGGATCTTGGCCGTAAGCGGGAGTCAATACATTTTTTAGTTGAAATTGGTAAAACCCCTATCTTCATTTTACACTCCCACCTGAATTAATTCCTGTTCATCTGCAAGATTATTTTCTTCTTGCTGTTTTAATTCCAGTTCTTCTTTTATCCTGCTTCTAA
>JAHJRJ010000321.1 GCA_018830765.1 Bacteroidota bacterium
GCCAACAAAACCCGCGGTATCCTGATCGACAGCAAAATTGTTTTGCTGCTTTCATCAATCACTCCGCCGGTAAAAAATTTTAGGACTTCACGGAATGGAATAGCTACAGCACCGACAGATATCGAAAACCAAGAAGCGAGAAGCAACAAGCCGAAAAGTAATCCGGATATGATAAGGGTCTTCCTTATTGTGAGAAAATTCTCTTTCATGAATCCAATTTCTTCAACATTTTCCACATTTCTTTTATTAAATCTTTGACACCTTTGTTGGCAACAGCAGAAATAAAGTGGACCGGGGTCCCTTTTTTAAAATTAATTTTTGAATTTTCTTTTTTCAGATTAGTATCTACTAAATCCATTTTCGTAACAATAATTATCTGAGGTTTCTTCAACATCTCTTTATTGAACAATTTAATTTCGTTCACAAGTGTCTCATAAGTCTTTTTAGGATTCTCGTCAGTGCAATCAATCAAATATGCGAGTATCCTCGTCCGCTCTATATGACGTAAAAATTGGATTCCAAGTCCTCTTCCTTCATGTGCACCTTCAATCAAGCCCGGCATATCGGCAACTACAAAACTTTTGTTTTCGGCGTGGGACACTATGCCTAAGTTGGGGATGAGTGTTGTGAACGGATAATCGGCAATCTTCGGTTTAGCCGCTGAAATAACTGATATAAGCGTAGACTTGCCGGCATTCGGATAGCCAACCAAACCAACATCGGCGATTAGCTTAAGCTCGAAATCAAGTTTATGTTCTTCGCCCCGTACGCCCGGCTCGGCGTGCCGCGGTGCTTGATTAGTTGGCGTAGCGAACTCTGCATTTCCCCTGCCTCCTTTACCACCTTTCGCGACAATAATTTCGTCCTTATCGTTAACCAAATCGGCAACAACTTTGCCGGTGTCCAAATTTTTAATAACAGTACCGCACGGGACTCGAATAACTATGTCCGCCCCTTGCCTGCCCGACTTATTCGAGCTTTTACCGTTTTCACCGTTTTCCGCTTTATAGATTCGTTTATACCTGAAATCGAGGAGGGTTGTAAGCTGCCTGTCGGCGCGTATAATTACATCGCCGCCTTTTCCACCAGTACCGCCGTCGGGACCGCCTTTAGGTACATACTTCTCACGACGGAAACTTACCATTCCCTTGCCGCCGTTTCCTGATTTTACAAATATTTTTGCTTGGTCTATGAACATAATTTTACAGGATCTATAAGAATCTTAAGTCAAATGGAACTCATCCCCTATCTGAGTTTAGGCTTAAGCTCCCCCTTCTCTTAAAAAGAGAAGGGGAATCAAAGGGGTTGAGTTTGTTTTTTAATAACGATTCTCTCTAATTTTTTCAAAACACTTTGCAGATCATTCTCTAATTCTTCATTCTTAAATCTTATCACTTCAAGACCTAAAACTTTGATAACAGTCGTTCTTATTATCGTTCCTTTTTTTGTAATCGTGGATTTTACCATCAATTTCTATAACCAACTTCAATTCGTGGCAATAAAAATCTGTGATAAAAAAAGTTTCTTTTCCAAGTAAATCGAAAAATATCGGATATTGACGATAAAATTTCTTTCCACATAGTTTGCAGTTTCTCACTGCCTGCCAAAAGATATCTTCGCTCTTTGTAAATTGTTTTCTGAGTTTTCGACAGTATTGCTTTGCAACCGCATTGAGTCGTGGGTCTCTAGTTAGACTCATAATTATTCTTTCGAATTCATCTCATTCAATGGGTTGAATCTATTTTTCGAGCCTTACAAACTCATCCCTAGTCGTAGTTTGAGCCAAAGCGGGGCTGACCAATAAGTTCTTTGAGAGGGATGTAGAGCGAAATTCATTCCCGCCAGACCCGCTCGACCATGTCGCACGGGCGAGCAGACCCGCCAGACCGCCTGCCTGTCGGGCAGGTCGGGCAGGTGTCGGGCTGGTCGCTTTTTGATGAAATTTAAGCGAACTAAAGCCTGCCCTGCCGCAGGCCAGGGTTCGCACTACAAGGAATCTTCCACTTTTTGGTCAGCCCCATCAAAGGTGTTGAGTTTGAAATATTACTTCGCCGACTTCGGGAAAAA
>JAHJRJ010000322.1 GCA_018830765.1 Bacteroidota bacterium
AAATTGAAAAAGAACTTGACCATCTTTCGAAAGCTGATCAAGTAAAGCTGCTTAACCGGTTAATTAATCGATTGAGAAAGAAAAATCTAACTATTAAAAAGGAACTCGATTGGACAAAATTATACGGCGTTGGAAGAGGTTTATGGAAAGATGAGGATGCACAAAAATATGTTAATCGGTTAAGAGAGGAACGTATATAACAATAGCGGGTGAGCTTGAAAAAATTGAAACGGTCTTTATAGATACTGCACCAATTTTTCTTAAACACGGGAAAAATATCAATTTAATAGATATTGATATTAAAAGATTATTTATAAATGCGTAAATCCGACATAACATCACCAGAAAGATTCGAAGGTGAAGTTGAGCTTGACCAACTTTGCGCCCTATTAAGTTTAACGATTTTGCGGGACAAGAAAAAATTGTAAACAACTTAACACTTTTGCATCTGGATAATTGCCAAACAAAAGAGCAGTTTGCTGAGTTTAAGGATGAATATGATGCAGATTTAAAACGATTGCACTTGATATCAGAGAAAGAAAAGTCGGCGTTGCCACCGTTCCGAATTTTTAAGGTCGCGGGTGACTTTGAAATGTGGGTAGTAAAGAGCGCCGCTAATAACGACCTGCTGACGATGAAATATGCAAAGTCGAACGACCTTTGGTTTCATACGTGGGGTGCAGGTGGGTCGCATGTTGTATTAAAAGTAGGGAACGCAAAAACAAAACCGGTGAAGGAAGCAGTGAGACAAGCGGCGAGTATTGCAGCTTATTACAGCAAGATGCGAAATGCCTCGAATGTACCGGTTGCCTATTGCGAGCGAAAATATATTCGTAAACCTAAAAAAAGTAATGAAGGCACTGTAGTTCTCGAACGAGAAAAAGTAATTTTTGTAGAACCTGAATTACCTGAAGATAAAACATAATTTTATTTTTAATCCAATAAACTAATCATTCGGAGTTCAATATGACAACTGGAGTATCCCTTTTTCTATTTTTGTTTTTATTTTCTACTCAATTATTATCACAAGAAATTGAAGACACAACAGATGCCTTGAGGCAGTTTGCACCTAAAGTTTTTATTGATTGTTTTTTCTGCGACGAAAATTACATTCGCACCGAAATTACATTTGTAAATTACGTTCGCGACCCAAATCAGGCGGATGTTCATGTCTTGGTTACAACCCAGCGTACAGGTGGAGGAGGTGAGGAATATACTCTCACTTTTATCGGTCAGAATAAGGCGGCTGGTTTGAACGACACGCTGTCGTTCACTACAAAACAATCGGATACTGAGGATTTGAAGCGTCAAAAATTAACCAAATCGTTAAAGATTGGCTTAACAAGATATGTTGCTCGAACACCTTTAAGTGAGTATTTAAATATCAATTATCAAGTCCCTGCAAAAGTCGAAGAGGTTATTGATAAATGGAATTATTGGGTATTCCAATCGAGGATTAATTCTAATTTCAACGGCGAAAAGGTATCAAGATCTGTTTTCCTTTCGGGCGGATTAAGTGCCAAGAGAGTTACACATGATTGGAAATTTGATTTTTCTTTAAATAAGAGTTACAGCGAAAATAAATTCGATTGGGGAGATACGAAAATATTAAGTATATCGCGCAGTTACAATTTTGATGCGATGGTTGTGAGAAGTATTAGTGAGCATTGGTCGGTTGGAGGATTTACCGGCGTATCAATATCAACGTTCTGGAATGTTAAATTAAGTATTTCTGGTTCGCCGGCGGTTGAATACAATTTTTTCCCATATACTGAGTCGACTCGTAGACAATTCCGATTGTTGTATAAAGTTACTTATGAAAATGTTCGTTATGAGGAAGAAACAATATTTGATAAGACTGCTGAACAGCTTTTAAAACAATCGCTGTCTTTTACTTTAGATTTGCGACAGCCGTGGGGGTCAGTTTCGACAACTCTTGTCGGTTCGCATTACTTCCACGATTTTAATAAAAAGCGGCTCACAATATTTACTAATCTGAATTTACGCATCTGGGAAGGGTTATCTTTGAACCTTTTTGCAAGTTACTCGAGGATTAACGACCAGTTATCGCTTCGAAAAGGTGAGGCAAAGACAGAAGAAGTTCTTCTTCGTCGCACGCAACTTGCAACTAATTACAGGTATTGGGGTTATATTGGTTTAAGTTACACATTCGGAGCCATATATAATAATATTGTAAATCCTCGGTTCGGTGATTCTGGCGGCGGGTTTTTTCCTTTTTTTAAGTAAGTATTTGAAGACATGTATAAATTTTCTATATTAAACAGGTAAAAAAAATAATTAATAAGCATTTGAAAATGTATACAACAATCAAATTGAGAAAGAAAAATGTGATTATTAAAAAAGAACTCGATTGGACTAAATTATATGGTATTGGAAAAGGTTTAAGAAAAGACCGTATAAATGCGTAAATCCGACATTACATCGCCAGAAAGATTCGAAGGTGAAGTTGAGCTTGACCAAACTTTGCGCCCTATTAAGTTTATCGATTTTGCGGGACAAGAAAAAATTGTAAACAACTTAAAAATATTTATTAAAGCCGCAAAAAACCGGAACGAAGCGCTTGACCATGTTCTGCTTACCGGACCTCCCGGCTTGGGTAAAACCACGCTCGCTCACATCATAGCCAACGAGATGAACAGCAACATTAAAGTAACATCAGGGCCAGCACTCGATAAACCGTACAATTTAGCCGGAATCCTAACGAATTTATCTCAAGGAGATGTTTTATTCATTGATGAAATTCATCGCCTAAATCCGGTAGTCGAAGAATACCTTTATCCTGCTATGGAAGATTTTTCAATCGACATCGTCATTGATTCTGGTCCGAATGCACGCAACATACAACTCAAACTTCCGAAGTTTACACTCATCGGGGCGACGACTCGTTCCGGATTACTAACTGGACCATTACGTTCGCGATTCGGTGTAACAAACCGATTAGATTATTACGATTCAGCAACGTTATTTAAAATTATATCACGGTCGGCAACGATTCTAAACGTCGAAGCGAGTGAGGAAGGATTAACGACAATAGCCACGCGTTCACGCGGAACGCCACGAATAGCCAACCGGCTTTTACGTCGTTGCCGCGATTTTGCCCAAGCCGATAAAAACTTGAAATCGCAGAAAGGCATCATCAACAAAGAAGTTACAGAATACTCGCTTCAAGCTCTCGAGGTTGATAGTCTAGGTTTGGATGAGATGGATAAGCGCATTATTACTACAATCATCGAAAAATTTTCCGGCGGTCCGGTCGGCTTAAACACTCTCGCTTCCGCAGTCAGCGAAGACCCGGGAACGATCGAAGAAGTTTACGAGCCGTATCTTTTACAAGAAGGGTTTATACAGAGAACTCCACGAGGACGAGAAGCCACAAAATTAGCTTATGAGCATTTTGGATTGAAACAAAAACATACTCCACAGCCCGGGTTAGGATTTAATTAGAAATTTAGAAAAGGAGATTAAAATGAAAAAATATCACTATAGTGTGGTCATTGAAAAAGATGAGGACGGAATTTTTATTGCTTCTTGTCCTACTTTCCCTGGATGTCATACACAAGGGGAAACATACGAGGAAGCCATGCAAAATATTAAAGAGGCAATCGAATTAAATATTGAAGCTCGTAAACAACTTGATGAACCCATACCCATTGAATCTGTCATTGATGAAATAGAGGTGTATGGGTAATATTAGACCGCTGAAACCAAAGGAACTAGCACGAGCTATCGAAAAGTTAGGATTTCGTTTAATCAGACAAAAAGGTAGCCATGCCGTTTATCGGCATGATGAGGGAAGGTGGGTAACTATTCCAATGCATTCTGGGAAAGATTTATCAAAAGGATTTATATATAAAATTTTGAAAGATGCCAAGCTGAATTGGGAGGATGTTGAAAAGGTATTATAAATCTCGGGGCTGAACAAGAAGTAAAATTATTCATTGTGTCCGTCAGTTGACGGATTTGTGCCTTTGCGACTTTGTGGCAAAAATATGTGTTTATTAGCAATAATTAAACTAATTGCCACCAAGACACCAAGTCACTAAGGCACACAAAGTAGTTATTGGTCAGCCCGTCACCAAAACAAAGCATCGTGAACGATGCTAATATTTAGGCAGACCAATTCATCGGTCTTTCTTGTTAAAATCCCTCCAATTCCCTATATTTGAACTGTGTATAGGCCACAATACAAATACAAACGCACATTTATCGGTTCAATTCCTTCGGATGCCGATCTGTACAATGCTCTCTCAAAAATAGTTATCGAGGAAGACATACGCATTGGAAAGATTACTGCCATCGGTGCCGTTACAAATGCCGTCATCGGATATTTTGATCAGAATAAAAAAGAGTACATAAAAATTGAGCTAAACAGCGGGTTTGAAATTTTAAGCTGCATCGGCAATGTGAGCGTTCGTGAGGGCAAATCATTCGTCCATGCTCATATCATTCTCGGTAACAAAGAAGGAAAAGTTTTTGGCGGACACTTAATGCCGGGTACAAAAGTATTCGCGTGTGAAGTTTTTATTGAAGAATACAGCGGTGAAGATTTAGTTCGTGAGAAAGATTCGACAACAGATTTATATTTATGGAAAAATAAAGATTTAGTTTAAAGGAGAAATATGTCGTCATACAAAGATTTAAGTTCAATACAAGAAGTTCGCGATTTATTAGGACAGGCGAATGAAGCAGTTCAGGAATTTAGAGCGTTCAATCAAGAACGAACGGATAAAATTGTAAAAGCAATGGTTGATGCCGGTTACGAAGCCGCTGAACGTTTGGGAAAAATAGCTCACGAGGAAACCGGTTTCGGCAAATCCGAAGATAAGAAGAAGAAGAACGAATTCGCGACTATGCGAGTTTGGGAATCGATTAAAGATTTAAGAACTGCAGGCGTAATTCGTGAAGACCGTGAGAAGAAGATAATTGAAATCGGCGAGCCGATGGGTGTTGTTGCAGCTTTAATACCATCTACAAATCCAACTTCGACGTTGATGTTCAAAGCGATTATTTCGTTGAAAGGAAGAAACGCAATCGTCGCAAGTCCGCACCCAAAAGCTATTTATTCAATATTAGAAGCCACAAAGTTAATGCGCGATGCCGCCGAAGCGGCGGGTGCACCGAAAGGTGTAATCCATTGTATGACGCAGCCGACTCTTGAAGGAACAAACGAGCTGATACGGAATAAATTAACCGGAGTCATACTTGCCACTGGAAGCGGCGAGATGGTTAAAGCTGCATACAGTTCGGGCAAACCTGCTTACGGAGTCGGTCCTGGTAACGTGCCAGCTTTCATCGAGCGAACGGCAAACGTACGTAAAGCAGTCGCCGATGTTTTGAGCGGCAAGCAATTCGACAACGGAGTTCTATGTTCAACCGAATCGGCTTTAATTTGCGATTCTCCTATTAAAGATCAAGTCGTAACAGAATGTAAAGGTCTTGGCGGTTACTTCGTGGAAGGCGAAGCAAAAGAAAAGCTTTCGCGTTTGATGTTCAACGAAAAAGGAAATATCAACGCCGATATGGTCGGTAAATCAGCAGTTTATATTGCTCAGCAAGCGGGCTTTAGCGTTCCGCCGGATACAAAAGTTTTAATTGCGGAACTAAACACTGTCGGTAAAAACATTCCGTTATCTCGCGAGAAGCTCTCTCCCGTTCTTTCGTTCTATACAGAACTCAACTGGCGAGATGCTTGTCATCGGTGTATCGAGTTGTTGGAGTTCGGCGGTTTAGGCCATACGATGGTTATCCACTCCACCGATGAAGATATAATTATGAAGTTTGCGTTAGAAAAACCTGCCTCCCGGATTTTGGTCAATACGCAGTCCGCATTGGGCGCTGTCGGTGGAACAAACGAGATGCTTCCGTCTCTCACACTTGGTCCCGGTACCATTGGCGGGTCAATCATATCCGAAAATGTTTCGGCGAAACACCTAATCAACATCAAGCGGTTAGTGTTCGAAACACGTCCTATAAATCCGTTAGAAAGTTCAGAGAGGAAAACTACACACTTATGGATGGAAGAAATTGAGAAGCGTTTGCGTGAAGGTGCTGGCAACATTCCAGTGTGGGACAAAAAAACCGGGCAAGTTACAAAAACTGAAACAGGAAAAGGCACGGTTTCCGAAAAAAGCGGAACGCAAACATTAGGCAGTGGAATCTCGGAAGATGAAGTCGAGAAAATCATACGTGAATTTTCGAAAAGATAATTTGCCTGATTTGCAACTCGAAAAACTTCCCCGATCATTTTATCTTCGCCCAACAATTACTGTCGCTAAAGATTTATTAGGAAAGTATTTAGTACGTAAATACAACAACCAACTTTTAACAGGCAAGATTGTTGAAGTCGAAGCTTACCTCGGGGAAAAAGACCCTGCAAGTCATGCATTTCGTGGACAAACAAAACGCAACGAAGTAATGTTTTGGGAAGGCGGGCATCTTTATGTTTACTTTACGTATGGTATGCACTACTGCTGCAATGTAGTCACGGAGGAAAAGGGCAAAG
>JAHJRJ010000076.1 GCA_018830765.1 Bacteroidota bacterium
AATTTTTGGTCGTTAAATTTTCAGCTTATTCGAAACCAAACAGCCTTTGAGGAAGCATCGAGAGGTGTTCCGGTCGGTAAATATTTACGACCATCGGCGACTCAATATTTTTTAAATTTTACTTCCGACACTCGATTGCCGGTTAGCGCCAACACTATATTGCTTTATGAAACCGACACAAAACAGAAAAAAGAATTTATCACATCTGTTAATTTGACATTCCGTCCTCTGGCGTGGGTTGAGGTTACACCTATGGTTGCTTTCTCAAAAAGATGGAAGGAGGAGGCGGGACTGATACTTGGTGTAAGTTACATAACTGCAAATGACGCACTTTCAGGAGAACGATTTACCGTTTTTGGAAATCGCGATTTACAATATTTCGATTTAGCTTTAAGAGGGATAGTTACATTGAGCACCAAGTTGAGTATTCAATTTTTCTCACAAGTACTTTTTTATAAATGGCAATACTCAGACTTAAAGTTGTTAAATAAATCTGATGAACTAATCACTTACGACATTTTAAAACATGACATCCATCCATACTATCTTGGTTACACAAATTTAAATTATAAAATCTTTAATGCCAATATGGTTCTGAGGTGGGAGTATCTTCCGGGAAGTACACTATTCTTTGTTTGGACGCAGATGCGACAGGAGGTTGATAAGCTATATTACACACCGTTCCATAATAATATTACAAACACATTTAAGATACCCTCAGATAATGTTGTTTTATTGAAGCTGAATTATTGGTTGAGTTTGTAAAATTATTACACTTTATGAAAGAAAAAAATATTGCCGCCGAGATTGCCAATTTGACATTCCGGCTACTATCAAACTGTCAATTGAAAGAAAAACGCTTGTCCGACCAGTTAAACTTAACTGTTTCTGAATTTAGAGTACTTAGAAATTTCGGGTCAGCTCTTCATCTTAATATTAAAAAACTGACAGAACGAATGCAACTAAGCGCAAGCCGGCTTACCCGAATATTAGATGGATTAGAGAAGAAACATATTATAGTTCGTTCGGTTGACTCAAGGGATAGAAGAAGCATCGTTATAACACTTACCGAAATCGGCAAAAGTATTACAAATACTTTACAAAATAAATATATCGAAATCCATGAAGAGATTTTAAAAGATATTCCTTCCAAAGATCAAGAAAGTGTGCAAAAAGGATTACAGCAATTACTCCAATCTTTGGAAACGTGGCTAGAAACATCCTGAAAATTTTCTATCTATAAGTGATTAATCGTTACTTTCCCTAATTGCAAATCTCTTCGTTTTATCGTATATTTTTAACGCCCGCCATTGGCGGTTATTTTATTCAACTTAGAAAACCACCGTCTTTGAATATTGAATTACGAAGTAGTTGAAAATACTTCGACATTCTGCGGTTCGATGTTCACCCCGATAAAATCGGGGTTCGACATTCATTATTCAAAGCCACCGCCCCCGCCTGTTGCCTGCCCGATGCAGGCGGGCGGGCAGGTTTGGCGGTGGTAGTTTATTTTTATTGTCTCTTACATGGAAAATATACGAAACTTTTGCATAATCGCTCACATCGACCACGGTAAGTCAACTATCGCCGACCGTCTTCTTGAGTGGACGGGTACAATCACCCCGCGTGAAATGAAAGTAAACCAAGTGTTGGACGATATGGAACTTGAACAAGAACGTGGTATTACGATCAAGCTTCATGCTATTCAGATGAAATATACGTCGAATGATAAAAAGACTTATACATTAAATCTAATCGACACTCCCGGTCATGTAGATTTTTCGTATGAGGTATCAAGGTCTCTTGCGGCTTGCGAAGGCGCTTTGCTTGTCGTCGACGCATCGCAAGGAGTCGAAGCACAGACTATCAGCAACCTTTATCTCGCCATCGATGCAGGTTTAGAGATTATTCCCGTCATCAACAAGATTGACTTACCCAGCGCTATGGTTGATTCAGTAAAGCATCAAATTATGGATTTGATTGGATGTCGCGAGGATGAGATTATATTAGCGAGCGCAAAAGCCAAAGTCGGTGTACGCGAAATTTTGGAAGCCATCGTCCAGCGTATCCCGTCCCCGAAAGGAAATTCCGACGACCCGTTAAGAGGACTTATTTTCGATTCGATTTTCGATATCTACCGCGGTGCCGTTGTTTACCTTAGAGTTTTTGATGGAACTTTAAGAGAGAAAAATAAGGTTAAATTCTTTGCAACTGATACAGTGTATGAAGCCGAGGAAGTCGGCGTATTAGAAATGCGCAGAGAACGAACCGGTATTTTACGAGCCGGAGACGTCGGTTACCTGATAGCCGGTGTAAAGGACGTTCACGAAAC
>JAHJRJ010000323.1 GCA_018830765.1 Bacteroidota bacterium
ATGAACTTCGTTTATTTACCATCCGTTGGTATGATAGACGAACTTCGTTTATTTGCTTCAAAGCTTCACCATCACCTTTATTCAGAGGTCGTCAATAGGATTCTGAATCTCTGAAAGCTTTCGACGGCTCACGTGCGTGTAGATTTCCGTCGTTTTCATGCTGCGATGGCCAAGAAGCTCCTGAATGTACCGTATATCCACTCCAGATTCCAACAAATGCGTTGTGAACGAATGCCTCAGCGAATGTATCGAGACATTCTTGTGGATATTTGCTCTTGCCGCCGCATCTTTGAAAACCTGCTGAGCGCTCCGTTCAGTGATGTGATGACCACTCTGCTGCCCCTCGAATAACCACCGCGAGGGATGATAACTTTTGTAGTATGCTCTTAGCACCGTGAGCGTCTTTTTTCCGAGAATCGTATATCGGTCTTTCCGTCCCTTTGCTTTGTGTACATGGATCGTCATCCTTGTGCTATCGATATCCTCCAGTTGAAGTCGTACGACTTCACCGACCCTCAATCCTCCTGAGTAGGTTACCATAAGTAATGCTTTGTGTTTAAGGTTTGAAACCGCGTCAAATATGCGTTTCACCTCAGTTTTGTCAAGAACGCTCGGGAGCTTCTTCACATTCCTTGGACGAGGAATATCTCCAACAATAAGGGGCTTCTTGAGATATTCAACGTAATAAAATCGGATGGCATTGATCATCTGATTAATCGATGCCGCAGAGAACTCTTCAACGTCCATCAGATGAAGCAGAAATGTACGAATCTCCTCCCCAGTAAGATTCCTTGGATCGGATCGCTCAAAGAATTTGGTAAACGTGCGCAGACAACTCAGATAGGATTTGATCGTTTTATGACTGTAGTTCTTCAATCGCATCAAACGTCGAAGCTCCGTCAGATCATTAGCATCGTGTTGACCAAGTTGGGGTACATCTCCATTTTGAGTTTTATCGAGCCGAGCTCGGATTTCAGGGCCAATCGTTAATTTCTCACCTTCAAAAATTTTTATGATTTGTTCTGCAATGTCCATCGTGAACGGAAAACTCCACTGCTTCTTCTCGGGATGCCATTTGTGTCCGCGAATGCTTTTTAGCTCGTAAATATATTTCTCGTTGTAAGGAAATCTTGCAGCAAGTCGGTTGGTGGGACAAAGAAAAATAGCTATTCTGTTTCTACTTACATTGGACCTTTGCTCCGTTGTCCCTGTATATGTCAGTATTTTTTGCATCTCCTTTTACTCTTCGCCCTTTTAAAATACGTCTCAATATAAAATATTATTTCTTTATTGTCAATAGTTTTTTATGAAAAATTATACATTTTCCGAAATTTTCCGAAGAGAAAATGCTTCCTTTCCAAGGAGATAACCTTCATCCCCAAGGGAAAATAAGTCCTTTCTGCGAAAATTTACTAAATTATTGTCCGCCTGAGGCGGATTACCAAGCACCCCAACCATCATATCAACTAATATTGTGCTACACGTAACCGAACGAATATAATAGGTAAATTATTTAAATTCAACTTTTTTTTTATTCATTTCAAAAATTAAGCGCGCACCTTCTAAAACCAACCAGGGTTCGCATCCGTTAACAAGCTTACTTTGTTTACAAATCATTTTTGAATAGCCGCCGGTTGAAATTACTTTCGTCTTTTCGCCGGTAATCTTTTTAATACGTTTAATCATTCCTTCCATAGCATCTAAGGCGCCAAACATAATTCCCGACTGCATACTCTCTACGGTATTCTTTCCAATTATATTTTTCGGGAAGTGCAATTCGATTTTAGGTAATCGTGCTGCTCGGCGATGCAGCTCGCCGCCTGCCGTTTCGATCCCGGGCGAAATTACTCCGCCTAAATAGTCACCTCGCTTCGAGATTATATCGAAAGTAGTTGCAGTTCCGAAATCTATCACTATTGCAGGACCCCTGTATTTTTTGTACGCGGCAACTGCGTTGCAAATTCTGTCAGCGCCAACAGCTTTCGGGTCGTCGTATTTTATCTTGATTCCAATCTCGACATCGGAAGAAACTACAACAGGTTTTACCTTTATGTATTTCTCTGCCAACCGTTCGAATATATCGGTTAGGTTTGGGACAACAGAAGAAATAACGACCCCGTCCAATTTCTCCGCAGGAAACTTGATTTGATCGCAAAGTAGTTTTACAATCAGCCAAAACTCGTCTTCAGTTCTTGTTAGTGTGCTCGATAGCCGCCAATGTGCCATCAATTCTTTTTTGTCGAATATACCGACTACTGTGTGTGTGTTTCCGATATCAATAGCTAATAACATAATCATCCTTATTATTGTTTTGAAATAGTAACGTCACCCGCTAAAACTTTTATTTCGCTGCCGTTCGAATCAATTATTAATCTGCCGTCGTTATCAAGACGCAGAGCGATTCCGGTAATTATTTTTCCGGATTGATTTATATAAATACTTTTTCCGAACATCGTACATCTCGATTTCCATTCAAGTATCAATTCGCTGTATCGGTTTTCTAAAAATTTAAAATACATATCTTCCAACGCTTGCAGCATTTCTGCAAGCAATTTAATTCTATTTACAGACTTTCCCAAAAATATTTTGAGTGAGGCAGCGTGGTTTTTTATTTCATCCGAAAAAATATCTTGGTTAACATTCACGCCGATACCGATAATAATTCGCGTAAGTATTTTCTCCGAGAACGAAGATTCAGTCAAAATGCCGGTAATCTTTTTGTTATTTATTAAAATATCGTTAGGCCATTTACATTCGGTAATTAATCCGGTAACATTTTCGATGGATTTGGATATAGCTCCTGCTGTAAACAACGGCAGCATTCCTAAATGTGCCAATGATTCTTTACCGTTAAAGATATTTTCTAATTGTGTTAGTATAACCGTGAACGTTAAATTTTTTCCCCGTTCGCTTTCCCAAGTCCGGTTAAATCTTCCTCTGCCTTTTGTTTGGTGTTCGGTGATTATCAGTGTACCGTTCTGCGCTTCTTCGTTGCTCAATAATTTGGCAAAATTGTTTGTCGAATCAATATCTTCGAACGTGAATATTTTTTTTCCAAATATCTTAGTGGATAGTTCTCTGTTTATTTCTTCTATCGTAATCATAATTTTCTATCGGATTATACCAAATTTGAATTCTAAAGTCAAAGCACTCCATCGAATAGTCATAAATAGCTGACAAAAATTTGAGATTACCTGAAGGATTATCCTTATGTCGGACAATATGGCAGAACCTGGTTTTAAGTAAAAAGTTGATTTAACAAAATAAAAAACCGATAACTACTATTATAACAATACTTTACGGGGTTTGGTAATCGATGAAGTTGTGTTTGGCACAAGCATTGTAGGTATTAATGACAGACAACGCTAAGTATTAAATGATAAAAAAAGTAAATTAATATAGGAGATAATACAATGACACTAGTAAAATTTTCACCAATAAAAGAGATAGAATCTTTTGAAAAACAAATGAGCAGAATCTTCAACGATTTTCCATTTAAGTGGGATTTCGGAGGCGGCAGCTTCTCTCCTCGAATCAATGTATTTGAAGACGAGAAAAATCTTGTCATCGAGGCAGAAATTCCCGGTATGGAAAAGAACGAAGTGAAGGTAACTCTCCACAACGACGTGCTTACGATCAGCGGCGAACGCAAACGAGAAACAAAGACAGAAAAAGAAAATTACTTTCACCTCGAATCTTGTTACGGCTCTTTCAATCGTTCAATCAATTTGCCAGTGGAAGTTGACGGCGAGCGTGTAGAAGCATCTTTCAAAAACGGTCTATTGAAGATTCAATTACCGAAAGTTAACCCAAAAGATATTTCTAAGACAATAGAAATTCAATAATATTACATTTGTAATTTGTATTTTGAAGTTTTTAGATGTTCCCATAATTAATCCGACAGGTTTCCCTAAGTATTAAGGAATCCCTGTCTTTATTATTAATAATAAATATAGAGGTATAATAAAATGGCTGGAAAAATAATTGGAATTGATTTAGGCACAACGAACTCTGTTGTCGCTGTAATGGAAGGAAACGACCCTGCTGTAATTGCTAACACTGAAGGCGCGAGAACCACACCTTCAGTAGTAGCTTTCTCCAAGACCGGAGAACGGCTTGTCGGTCAAGCTGCGAAAAGGCAGGCGGTAACTAATTCACAGAACACCGTGTCTTCTATCAAACGGTTTATGGGACGGTTTTATAATGAAGTCACAGAAGAAATGAAACTTATTCCTTACAAAGTTATTAGAGGAGATAACAACACTGCACGAGTTGAAATCAGCGACAGAGTTTATTCGCCGCCAGAAATCAGCGCAATGGTTCTGCAAAAGATGAAACAAACTGCCGAAGATTATCTCGGACAGAAGGTAACCGACGCGGTGATTACCGTACCCGCTTACTTCAACGACGCACAGCGGCAGGCAACAAAAGAAGCAGGCGAAATTGCCGGATTGAATGTTCGCAGAATTATAAACGAACCTACTGCTGCGGCGCTCGCATACGGACTTGATAAAAAGCATAAAGATAGTAAAGTTGCTGTGTTCGATTTAGGCGGCGGAACATTCGATATATCGATTCTCGAGTTGGGCGAAGGTGTGTTCGAGGTGAAATCTACTAACGGGGATACTCACCTTGGCGGTGATAATTTTGACCATCGACTTGTGGATTACTTAGCCGATGAATTCAAAAAACTTGAAGGCATTGATTTACGAAAAGACCCGATGGCTTTGCAGCGTTTACGTGAAGCTTCCGAGAAAGGGAAAATGGAACTTTCGCAACTGATGCAGACCGAAATAAACCTGCCTTTCATTACCGCAACTGCCGACGGACCTAAACACTTGAATATGACAACCACACGCGCAAAGTTCGAGCAACTAGTTTCCGATTTAGTAGAAAAATGTATACCGCCCGTCGAAAAAGCACTTCGTGATGCAGGTCTTAATCCGAATCAGATTGACGAAGTTATTCTTGTCGGCGGAATGACGCGCATGCCGCGCATCCAGCAGTTGGTAAAAGATATTTTCGGCAAGGAAGGACACAAAGGTGTAAATCCTGACGAGGTTGTCGCGGTCGGAGCTGCTATACAGGGCGGCGTGTTGAGCGGCGACGTTACCGACGTGCTCTTACTCGACGTGACTCCACTTTCTCTCGGTATCGAAACACTCGGAAACGTTATGACTACTCTGATTCCTGCAAATACAACGATTCCTACAAGAAAGAGCGAAATTTTTTCTACTGCGGCGGACAACCAAACTTCTGTCGAAATTCACATATTACAGGGTGAACGCCCGATGGCTATCGATAACAGAACACTGGGCAAATTCCATCTCGACGGAATTCCGCCGGCGTCACGCGGAATACCGCAAATCGAAGTTACTTTCGATATCGATGCAAACGGACTACTACACGTAACCGCCAATGATAAAGCCACCAACAAAGAACAAAGCATACGCATTACTTCGTCGAGTGGTTTGAGTAAAGAAGAAATTGAGAAGATGAAGAGGGACGCAGAAACACACTCAGCAGAAGATAAAAAACGTAAAGAAGATGTTGAAACAAAGAATCAAGCCGACACGCTTGTTTTCCAAACTCGGAAACAAATTAAAGATTTGGGAGATAAGATCCCACCGGACTTGAAGACGAAATTAGAAAAAGCAGCCGACGATCTCGACGCTGCAATTAAGGCAAATAATATAGCCGACATTAAAGCGAAAACCGAGATACTCAACAATACTTGGAATGAAGCATCCAGTAAGATGTATGAGCAAACGAAAAGTCAACCAGGCGCTCAAACAGGTCCGACTGACGGTGGAGCTACGAGCGCAAAAAAAGAAGAAAAAGGCAAAGCTGTTGAAGATGCCGACTTTGAAGTAGTTGACGATAA
>JAHJRJ010000324.1 GCA_018830765.1 Bacteroidota bacterium
GCTCGAATGGACAACAATCAGTAAAATTAATAACTATGGCTTTTATGTGCAAAGATATATTCCAAGCACACAAACATTCGTTACAATTGACAACAGCTTTCAGCCGGGTGCTGGATATACACTTCAGCCGCAATATTATTCATGGTCCGACAATGAGGCCCCGATAGCCATCGGGGGAAATGAAATCCAATACCGACTAAAACAAATTGATAATGACGGACTCGAGCACTATCACGGGCCGATTACTGTTTTGAAGAATCCTTCAAATGTAAGAGAACATGAAACAAATATTTCTGAATATAGAGTATTAAAAAATTACCCGAATCCTTTCAATCCGACGACAGATATTCAATTTAATATTGAGCAAAAAGAAAAGGTAACTCTAAAAATATATAATTCAATCGGACAAGAAATTGCGATATTAGCAGACGAAAATCTCGAAGCTGGTGCACATAGTATTCAATTCAATGGAAACAATTTACCAACTGGTGTTTATATCGCGATGCTACAAATAGTAAAATAAGTTTGTATAAATAATTCGAAGGAATAAAAAATGTTTGAACAATTAGAAAGATATAAAGTAAACCAAAATACTTTTTCAGATAAAACTGTTCTAATTCATCCGCGATTGGCATGGATTATTTATTATAAAGAAGTTCACAGCGTTACTAAAGTATGCGAACGTTTCGGCATAAGCCGTAAAACTTTTTATAAGTGGTGGAACAAGTATACAAAATCGGGCGGAGATTCTTCGAGTTTATTGGACTCCTCTAAAAAACCTCATAATAGTCCTTTATCTACTCCCGAAGACATAGTTAAAAAAGTTGTCGAGGGAAAAATCTTAACCGGATACGGTCAGAGGAGATTACGGGAATATTTAAAAGAGAATTATGATATAACTTTATCAGAACATACAATTTGGAAATTATTAAAACGACATTACAATAACGATATACCAAATCTGGAAAAGCCACTTTCGCTTAACATAGAATTGTTTGATAACCCGGGCAAACAGATAGAAATCGGTATGATAGACGTTTCCGAGTACACAGGTACAATACCTTCGATTCTCTTCACCGCATTGGATTCATTTACTCGTCTACGGATTTCTAAAGTCTATAAAAAAATATCCTCTGCGAACATACAAGATTTTGTTTCTTTTGTGATAGACGAGTATCCATTTAAAATTAGATCGATTAGTATAGTAAACGATCCTTCATTGACTGGTTTACAAGATATGACTTCAAATTCTTTTTCTGATCTAGAAATTACTTCTTTTGCCTTCCCGAATATTGATGATATGAAAAACGGCATCGTACAAGAAGCACACCAAAAGGACATCAGAGATTTTTTTTCGAGAGTTAATTTTGATTCAAATCAAGATTTTTTAAGAAAATTCAGCAGCTATCTCATAAATTTCAACAATCATCAAAGCCGGGACGATTTAGACGGGTTAACTCCCTTACAGAAGTTGAGAACTTCGTCTAAATCTAAATTTATATTTTATTTTGAATATTGACCTCCGTTGGTTGGGTTGTTTGATAATCACTTTGCGAACTTTGTGTAAACTTGGCGTCCTTTGCGTTAAAAAAAAACTTTGTTTTAAAAACAATTAAAAATATTTCACGCAAAGACCGCAGAGTTCGCCTTTGGCGAATCGCCAAGAGCGCAAAGGTTTAAATCTCCGCGTCCAATACAGTTCTAAATTAAACCAAATACTTCTCGTAATCTTTTACTTTGGGCGGCTTTTTGCTTTTCGGCCGTTCAATTACAAAACCTTCCTTTTTCAGTTTTTCAGATTGTGCTTCAACTCCACCCGGATATTTTTCGTTAAGCGCGCCGTCCGATTTCAAAGTTCGCCAATATGGAGTAATTCGTTTCTTCCCCTCAGAAATCATTTCTTCTGCTGCGTGAGCAGCGATCCAAGCAAAAATACCAGTCGTAATCGGGCAACCTATCGTTGCAGAGTGTTTCTGAGCAAGCGTCTCTCTGATTCGATTAATCGTGATTAGTTTTCCTTTAGGAACTTTCTTCATTATCTCGTCAACTTCAATCGGCGCAGGGATTATGCAAGTCCCACTACCCCATCGCTTACTCATCCGTTCATCAATATCAATGACCTTAGGCAAATCTTTGCTATCAAACAATTTTTCCTGCCAGGATTTTTTCCTTTTCATTCTCGATTCCTCAATATTTTTTTTAATTAAGATGTACCAAATTATATGAAAATCAGAGCATACTGTCAAGTGCCGGATGACATTATAAAAAACACGAGATCAATTCTCAAGTTTTTCGTTATCCAGCTCATCTTTAAGATTTTTCTTTATTTTCTTTCTTGAGTAAACCTTTTTCGGTGTTTCCACTTTCGGTGGTTTTTTCGGAAGCGGGATCCGTTTTTTGAGTTTCTTTTTCATATTAGTCACATATAAAGTACATTATACAACCTAACGACAGTTCTCTCAATGATGAATATCGAATCCGTCAGCTGACGGACGAATATCGAATTTTCAAGTAAAAATATTGGATCAATCTTTTTAATCTTTCCAATTATTTCGACACTAACTTCTTATAACGTTCATTAATCCTACCCCAATCCAAATTGGCTATTACGTTATCTATATAAGCTGAACGTTTTGCGCCGTCTTTGTGGTAGTAAGCGTGTTCGAAAACGTCAATTGCGACTAACGGAATACCGCCCCATATCGCGCCGTATTGGTGTTCATCGACAAGCACGTTAAGCAAGCGTTGAGAATAAAGCGTATCGAAAACTAACAAGCCCCAGCCGCTCAATTTCGCAGAAAGAGCTGTTGCTTTAATATCCGCCTTCCATTTATCGAATGAACGGAACTCTTTTTCGATAGCTGCTTTAATTTCCGGTCCTTTATCAGGATTTCCGTCACCACCAAGAATATCCCAATAGATATCGTGTAACAACGCGCCGGAGTGATTCCACGTGAAGCGGCGTTTTAATTCTCCGATCTGGCTAAAGTTACCGTTAGCGCCTGCAGGGTCTGCAGTCTCCAAGCCCTTCTCAATATTGTTGAGAGCGGTAACGTAACCTTTATGATGTGTGTTGTAATGCCAGTCCGTTGTTTCAGGACTCATTACATCTTCAAGTTTTGTCTTTGCTTCTTCGTCCGTATAAGGACGTGCTTTAAACTTCCATTCGTAAGCCATATTTATATCTCCTATATTTTGTTTGTTTAATTTACTAACTGAAGTTACGCAAACGATATAAACATAAGCGAAATAAAGCGTTATATTAGCTATTATGAAAAACCTAATATATCAAACCGCCCTATTCGCTTATGTGAATACTTTATGTTTCAGAAATATTAGACCTACTTGCAC
>JAHJRJ010000325.1 GCA_018830765.1 Bacteroidota bacterium
GGAATAAAAACTTCATCTAACCCGGTTGCATTGAGAACGGCATCATATCCTTTCATACCCACTGGTATTTTCTTAATATCCTTGAATGCGATTTTCCCCAAAGTTAAAAAGAAATCGATTTCGGTCTTTAGAACTTTTGGCGACAATCTTGAATCTGGAATCAAATTACACATGCCGCCGGGTTTCTTCATCTTATCAAAGATATCGATAGTGTATCCCCTTTGAGCAAGCACAGCTGCCGCCCCGATTCCTGCTGGACCGGCACCGAGTATTGCGACCTTCTTACCATTCAACGGAAACTTTTCAAATTCCGGCATTGCCTTCTGTTCTTTTGCTTTTTCGATGATCGTTGCCTGAACCGCCGGTATGTTTACTGCTGAATCAAACGTACGGTGGACGCACGCTTTCATGCAATGAGTATCAGGACAGACGGCACCGCACACCCCGCCAAGAGGATTACTACCCATAATGAGCGCAGCAGAACGCCGGTAATCAGAACGGCTGCCTACTTTCACAGCCATAATAAAATCTGCAGGTGAGCAATCTACCGGGCATGCTTCTTTACACGGTTTATCCTCACAGAACTCGCATTTTTCTATTTCAGCACGAAGCTGTGCGTCGGTGAGAAATTCTGTTACGTGGTTAGAGTTCTTTTTCTTAATCATGTTAGATTTATAATTTGTCATTTGATTCTGTCCTTTATTCTCAATTACTCAAATACTCATCTACTTAAATACTCAACTACTTATTTACTTTCCCGATTGCCTCCACAATTTGAACATAACCCGTACATCGGCACAAATTCCCTGATATCGCAGTTCGTATCTCTTCTTCAGCCGGGTTTGGATTTTCATCGAGTAATGCTTTTGAACTCATCAGCATCCCGGGCGTGCAAAAACCGCATTGAACGGCATCGTGGTCCATAAATGATTGTTGAAGCGGATGAAGTTTTCCTTCTGCCATCAATCCCTCGACAGTGAGCAGTTCCTTACCGTCGATTTGCGGGGCAAGCACTAAGCACGAATTGACCGCCTCACCGTTAATCAAAACAGTGCAAGCACCGCACTCGCCGATTTCACAGCCGCGTTTTGTGCCAGTTAAGCCGAGCTCATCGCGAAGTAAGTCGAGAAGAGTAACATTAGGATTTATATCGAGATAATATTTCTTACTGTTAATAGTTGTTGATATTTTAATTTTCTTCATTTACGTGCCGTTTTAATAATTGTACTAATTGTAAAGATTGAAAAGATTAAAATGTGTAGTTGATTTCTCACTTCCCCCGCTGAACCTTTTGCATATTTTAAATGTCCCTTCCTAAATGTTTATGAATAATTTTAATCTTTTTAATTATTTCAATCATTCAAATCTTTTCAATCTTTCCAATTATTTTAATCCTTTACACACCCTTCTAACGCTCGTCTAACCAAAACCCCAATCACCGGTTCTTTATACTCCGTGGACCAACGACGTCCGGTATAAGATATCATCACTTCAGAAACTTTTTGTCCCGCTGCAGTAAACAATTTTAAAGACGGTTTCTCGCCGATCAACATTTCTTCAGCTTCTTTAACTCTCATCCAAGTCGGCAACGCTGCACCGGGAACAATCCGAGCTTCAGAAATTAGACCTTTCTTATCTTGCATTAAAATAGCAGCAACACTCAACCGAGAAATTGAAAGTGCATTCCGACGACCAAGCTTTATGAAGGCGCTTTGTGCATTGGAGGGAAGCTTTGGAAATGTGATTTCAATTAAAACATCGTCAGATTCTGCTTTGGTTTTGTACGGCTTAATGAAGAAGTCAACCAACTTCATAGTTCTGCTTCCACCGTTAGAACGCAGTGTGATTTCTGCATCCAGAGCAATGAGCGGTGGAACAGTATCGGCACAGGTAGCTGCATTCATGACGTTACCGCCGACTGTTCCGCGGTTACGGATTTGCGGCGCGCCAATTTGCGAGGCGGCAATGCCTAAAAGTTGTGCGTATTTTCGAACCAAATCGGATTTTAATATTTGTGTATGAGTTGATAAAGGTTTTAAAATTATCAAACCGTCGGATTCGGAAATACCGTTTAACGATTCGATGTATGAGATGTCGAGTATAGCTTTTGGGATTTTTGCATGTGGCCGGCGAAGCTCGATTAATACGTCCGTTCCACCTGCAAGTACGCGGGCATCCTGTTTGTATTCGCTCAAAACTTGAGTTGCTTCGTTAATTGATTTTGTAGATATGTATTCAAATGGTTTCATACTTATCGGCTGATTGGTCCGAATGTTGGCATTAAGCAACTTCCTTCTCTAACACTTCTTGTAGCTGTTCACGACATTCTTCGAGTGATTTAGCATTTGCATAGACACCTTGTAAACCGGGTATCTCAGCGTAAAAGGTTCCATCTGGAAGCAATTCGTATACAGCACGATGCATCGCAGCTTGAATGTCCTTTTCCTTCAGCACTGACCCACGCTCTTTCGGACGAACGAGTTTATGCCCCAACAGGACTCTTTCTAAATTTGCGGGAAGTTCGTAGATACGTTTTCCTGTTGCATTGTAAATCGCATTTATAATCGCCGGTGCAGCTAATTCATTCGCCGGCTCGCCGATAGATTTTGCACCAAACGGACCTAGCGCATCTTCATTCTCGACAACAATGGCTTTAATCTTTGGAACATCCATCGAAGTCGGCAGAGAGTATTCATCAAAGTTTAGTTGCTTAGGAATTCCGTTTTCAATTTCAAACTCTTCAAGAAGTCCGTAACCAAGTCCCATCGCAACGCCACCATAAATCTGTCCAAGCACAGCACCCCGATTGATTGCTTTACCAACATCGTGGCAGGAAACAAAATTTAAGACGTCAACCTTGCCGGTTTCGGTATCGACTTCAACTTCGGCTATATTAGCTCCATAAACCCAAGTGAAGTAAGCTTCGCCTTGTCCGTGATCTTCGTCCCACGAAGTTTTAGGCGATTTATGCCAGCCGAATCCATATGTCGGTCTGCCCTTTTTAAAACATTCCGCTGCAAGTTCGTTAAACGAGGCAAGTCGTTGACCACTTTCAATATCTATTAAGTAGTTATCTTTCAATTCGAGGGACTGCACGTCCAAACCGGTCATTTCCGAAGCTGTTGTGAGAAGCGTTGCTTGAACAATCTCAGCGGCTTTCTTCGCAGCCGAACCGCCCATAATAGTTCCACGCGATGCGACTGTTGGACCTGAATCCGGAACACGGCTTGTGTTTGTGTTGAGAAACTGAATTCTATCCATCGAGATACCGAGGACCTCTGCCGCAATCTGCGACATCTGAGTTTGAGCGCCTTGTCCCATATCCGTTATACCGGACGATACTATTACGCTTCCATCGGTTTGGACTGAAATAATTGTGCCGACAGCATCTGTTCCTTCAGCACCGAGTGAAACTCCGCGGTAACTGCAAGCCAATCCAATTCCGCGTTTTTTCTGTGTATTGGGTTCGCTTCGGTATTTCTTCCACTTTTCCTGAAAATTTATTTCAGCGGTTGCTTTTTGTAAAACTTCTTTTAAACTTACGTTGTGCTCTAAATTTTGACCTGTTGCCGTAATTGCACCGCGTTCGAAGCCATTCTGCAAACGAATTTCGAGCGGGTCTTTGCCGACTTTTTCAGCCAAAATATCCATCATCGATTCTATTGCAAAATTAACTTGCGGCGAACCGAACCCGCGCATCGCCCCAGTATAATTATTGTTCGTGTAAACAGCATAGATATCGGTTTTAACGTTATCGCAATAATACGGTCCTGTTGCCTGAACAACTGAACGCCATGTTACAAACGGACTCATAGAAGCATAAGCACCGCCGTCGGCAATAATTCTTATTTCCATCGCTGTGATAGTGCCGTCGTTCTTTACTCCCCATTTATAATAGAGTGTGTAGGGATGACGTTTGTAACTTTCGAGCATCGACTCTTCACGAGTGTTTACCATCTTTACGGGCTTACAAGTTTTCAAACAAAGCAACGCCGCGCGGATGCACATAGAGGTCATTGCTTCGTCTTTCCCACCGAATGAACCGCCGAGAGTCGCCTGAATAATTTGGACTTTGTTCAACGGAAGGTTCAATGCCGCAGCGGTAGAACGACGAGTTGAGAAAAGATTTTGAACAGAACCGGTAACTCGAACACCGCCTTGTTCGGCGGGCTCGGCAAGAACTGCTTCGGGTTCGATATATGAATGCTCGACGAATTGGGTTTTAAATTTCTTTTCTAAAATAAAATTGGCTTCTGCGAAACCTTTATCAACATCTCCTTTGCGGACTTTATGATGGACGAATGTATTATCATCGCCGTGGATTTTGATAGTTTCGGGATTCATCGCCTCTTCGGGGTCGGTAACGACAAGAAGTGGTTCGTATTCCACCTCGATCAAAGAAAGGGCTTCGTCGGCAATTTCCTCTGTCTTTGCAGCAATTAAGGCTACTCCGTCGCCCAAATATCTGACTTTATCTTCGGCGAGTATAGCTTGGTTTGATACCACAATACCAAAAACTTTGCTGCCGGGGATATCTTTTGCAGTCAAAACCGCTTCGACCCCCGCAACCTTTTCGGCTTTTGAAGTATCAATTTTCAATATTTTTGCGTGTGGATGTTTTGCGCGTAGGACTTTGCCCCAAAGCTGGTGACCGACGTTATAGTCCTCAGCGAATTTAGCTCGACCTGTAACTTTACCCCAAGCGTCAACTCGGCACTCGGATTTTCCTATGATTTTATGCTGATTTTGTGTGCTCATTTATCCATTTCTCCAATTATCCATTACCCCATTGATTCAATGATTCAATGAACAAATGATTCATTGTTACAATACCCAATTTCACTACTTCTCACCACACATTCACCTGCGCGTTCAGCATAAACTGAATTCCCGGCGCGCGGTAATCTTTCCACCAATAATATTTTGTGTTTAATAGATTTGAAATCTCGAACGATAAAAGTGTTCGCGGTAAAACACGTGACGAAGCACCAATCCCTAATAAAACCACATCATCCAACTTCCCATACTCACTTTTCAAACCGATATTCTGTCCGCTCCAATACTCGAACGTTGAGGAGAGTGTAAATGGAATATCAAACGAGTACTCGCCGGTTAATTTTCCCTTCACCAACGGAATCATCGGAATTTGATCGCTCCCACCCTCTTCGTAAGTAGGCTGAACAACTGCCGTTGCTTTCGCAAAAAGATTTTGCGTAATCTTTATCGATCCGTTTAGTTGAAAAATAGTTTGCAATGCTGTAATATAGTTGAGAAAAATCTTTTCGCTGTCGGCAATAACAACGCTTTTATTCAATATTTTAGAGAACGAAACCCGACCTTCGTATGAATACTTTTCGCTTGTGTATGAATAAGAACTTCCTAAATGCAGCGGAGAATTTTCCGGAAGAATTTTAATATCTCTCTCAAGATATGGAATGTTGTTGATATACTCGTGATAGCCGGTCAGCTTCATATCGGGTTGATACCAGAAAGAAAGTTCGCTTCCTCTATTAATATTCCAACGGATTAATGCAGTAGGACGAATCAGAGCGGAAGTTTGCTCGTCGGCGCTGGATGCATCCGCAAAAACTCCGCCCAACAAGATCAGCCACTTATCGTAATACCACTGAGTGCGAGCATTCAAGTTGATGAGTGATGGGGATTGATCCTGCTTGCTATCGAGCGAACTGCTCTTATAAAGTAAATCGCTTGTCCATCGAATATTTGCGACATCGGCTCCGAATGATGCATTCAGAGAAGGAGTAAAAGCCGACATATCAATTTCGTTGGCCGGTGAATTATCTTTTATGGAGAGAATATTAGCTGTTAAACCTACATCTGCAGAAATTCCTTCTTTCCTGATCGAACCCAACATCACATTAAAAGCCGTTTGATTTCTTGACCTTTCAACTTTTTCGTCCACTATTCCGAATAATCCATAACGGTCGTGCGAATACATCAAACCGCCGGATAGACGTAGCGATTTCAAAATTTCGTTATCAGTATTTATCAAAGAATAAGTATTGATGTCGATTTTCGTCATTGCGGCATCGGCATTCTTTACGTGTCCCGATGTTCTGCCGTAATTACCGCTTCCGTTGAATCCCCACTTTAAAGCGTTGTAATCGAAATAAGTTTGAAACATAGCTATTGCAAAACTTCCTACCGACCCATCAACGGCGAGGCGGAATGGACGCCGTCTTTCTTCGTAAGCCGGAAATGAACCTGAAGGCAATGCCGTTGAAACACGGTCTTCGATTAAAGAACTATCGGGTTCCGGAGCTTTGTAAATATCCACGTCGTAAAGCTCTCCC